>JAIRRM010000108.1 GCA_031255975.1 Propionibacteriaceae bacterium
CGACTTACCATCGCAGACGGTACCCGTATCGCGGCCGCCAACTGTACCGCGCCGTTCGCCAGTCAATACCTACTGTTCCCCAAGACAACCGGCAGTGTGCTTCAGATCACCAACCCTGATCCGACGGATGCGGTGTACAACATCACCGTGATCGGCTCGACGCGCGAAGGCGTCAACGATGAGCTACGAGATATCAGTCTGGCACCCGACACGATGGTGGAGTATCAACTGTCCGACTTCGTGGAGCGGGATGTGCCGATCGGCATTCGGGTGCAAAACACCTCCGGGCGGCTACAGGCGGTGGGGTTGGTCACCGACTCCGGGTTGGATATTGTGAGCGCGTCCCGTAGCGGACGGAGCCTTGTCGCCGTCGGAGTGCCCGCGTTGGCCGGGGTGCAGGTGGTCATCACCAACCCAGCTACGGTGCGTATCAACGCGACCGTGAAGGTGATGACCGCAGGGGGCCTTGTAGATCTGGCTGGAGCCGAATCCGTCATCGTCGAGGCGTCGCAGTCGAAGCTCATTGATGTGACCGAAGCGATCATGGGACGCTCCGGTGCCGTGCTCATCACCGCCAACAATGATGTCGCGGCGAGCGTCGTGGTCAGTTACGGCGACGATGTGGCGGTGATCCCCGCCGTGCCTACCGTACATCTGGTGTCAGAACCGCTGCTGGCCGCCGCCGCACCGCCGATGACGGTGGTTCTGGCGAACGCTGGGGAGCAGCCGGTCAGCGTGCCGGTGGCGCTGTTCGGTGCCACTTGGGAGACGGTGATCCCGTTGGAGATACCGGCGGGTGGCTCAACGCGCACCCAGGTGCCAGGGGGCACACTACAGGTGAGGCTGGAGGTTCCAGACTTGGTGGCTGCCGCGTTGGTGAGCGACCAAGGCGGGTTCGCGGTCACCGGGCTGTTGACTGAAATACGTGACATTGGGCGCACCCCACTGCAGGTGGTGGTGCGGCAGTAAGCCCCTCGGCTAGGCAGTGCCGAGCCGAGGAGCGGTGCCAAGCCGAAGATACTGCGAGTGAGCCGACGGACTTGACGGATCTGGCAAGACGCGGCGAAGCGACGCGGGGTGTGTCACCAGCCCCGCTCGAAATCGGGATCGAGTTCCAGCGGGCTGCACCCGGTGAGCACCGCCACCTGTTCCACCAAGGTGTGGTGTACCAATTCGCGTAGGTCGGCCCGGTCGGCGGCACGACGTTCTATCGGTCGTCGATAAAGCACCACTCTGACATATTGTCGCGGCAGTGCGTCGATGGCGGCGGCCAGCGGCATCGCCCCGTGCGACAGCAGCGAATCCCAAATACGGCTCTCCTCGGGCACGTCTTCGATGCCTATATCGAGGCCGATCACCGCGTCGGGATTCACCGTTTCGATACGCTTAAGGGACTCCTGCACCGCATCCATGAAAAAATCGAAGCGGTTCAGTCGTCCCGGCAGCGGCGCGGCGAACCTGGTGAACGGGTTGGCGCGCACCAACGGGCCACGTAAGCCCCGGTTGTGCCGGTCACGCCTGGAAACCATGCCATCGACTCTAATAGCGTGACTCCGGGATGGCCAGCGGCGCGCCCACTCGCCCCGAAGCCGCACCATTCTCAGTCGTCATCGGCGTCGTTGTTAGCGACATCCGGCACGCCTACACCGGGGCAGGGCGATGACCGACTAGCCTCTTCAGTGTGCCGATTCGTCGTTGTTCCCGGGTGGCCTGCAACACTCCCGCCGTTGCCACTTTGGCGTATCACTACGGCAACCAGGTGGCCGAACTGGGTGCGCTGGAAGACGAACACGAGCCAGGCCACTACGACCTCTGCCCGGCTCACGCCACGCAGTTGAGTGTGCCCGCCGGATGGCGAGTGGTATGCAACGCCCCTATCGCTACACTGCCTACCGCGCTCACCAGCGGCGCGTTGGCGACGCTGGCGACTGAGGTTCGTAACATCGGATTGCGTGACGAACCATCGGTGCCCCGTCCGATGCAGGATAACTCCAGCATCATCGAACTGCGACGTATCGGACACCTGCGGGTGATCGCAGACGTGAGCCGAGCTAGTTGACCCTCAGACGGGGTGTCGGTTGATCGCACCGGTAGAATCTGTTGCCATGGTTCCAGTGCTCGTAGCTTTTGATCTGGATGACACCCTCGCCGAATCGAAGTCCGCTCTTACCGCTGAGATGGGGGAGGCGTTGGCCGACCTGTTGCTGGTGAGAGAGGTGTGTATCATCTCCGGCGGCAGATTCACCCAATTCGACACCCAGGTGTTGCGGTACTTGCCCGAGCGGGCCGACCTCACCCGGCTGCATCTGATGCCCACTTGTGGCAC
The DNA here is from genome assembly GCA_031255975.1 of Propionibacteriaceae bacterium. Lineage (GTDB taxonomy): Bacteria > Actinomycetota > Actinomycetes > Propionibacteriales > Propionibacteriaceae > WRGV01. The sequence goes on from JAIRRM010000108.1 coordinate 2,327, forward strand.
CCGTTATCTGCGCAATCACGGCGACGGCTGGTTGGAGGTGTACGCCTACGATCTTTCCGACGACGAGAAACGACGCGCCATCGCCTCACTCGCCACTTGCGCTCACAAACTCGGATTGTGGGAGACACGAGCGTGGGGTGAACGTATTGAAGATCGTGGTTCGCAGATCACTTTCTCCGCGTTGGGCCAGGAGGCCCCGGTGTCCGCGAAAAAGGTCTGGGACCCAACCGGTGACAAACGCGCCCGGCTGCGGGCTGCGGTGGCCGCCGATCTGCCGGATCTGGAGGTGGCCGGAGGTGGCTCCACATCGATTGACGTGACCCGTAAAGGGATCGACAAGGCGTACGGAATGCGACAGTTGGCTTTGCAGACCGGGTATGCGTTGCATGACATGGTGTTCATCGGAGACCGTATCGTGCCCGGCGGCAATGACTATCCGGTGTATGAACTCGGCGTGCCCACCATCCCGGTCACCGGCCCTGCCGATACTCTGAGGGTGATCGCCCGGCTGATCAAGGAGGCAGTGTGAACCAGAAGACCCCGATCAACGCCGAACTGCTCGACTTGCTGGTGTGCCCGAGTTGCCGCTCCCAGTTGGCGCTCGACTACGAATCCAACGAATTGGTTTGTACTAGCAGGGGCTGTGCGTTGGCGTACCCGGTGCTGGAAGATGTGCCGGTGTTGCTGGTGGACGAGGCCCGCAAGCCGCTATAGCAACCTACTCGCTGCCACCGGCGTCACGCGCCTTCAGGGCGGCCAACCCACCGATGAACGGCAGCAGTGCCCAGGCTCCGGTGACCCAAAGGCCCTTCAAGAACCCCCATTGGTTCCAGTCCCACATGTTTGCCGCAGCGGCGTCGCCGAAGTTGTAGAGCCATATTGATGACGCGCCGGGCAGATACTCGCCGGTGGTGGTTGCCCAATCCCAAGGCAGGATCTGGGTGATGATTGGCAGTACCAGCAGCACCCCCAATACCGTGCCGATGCCACCTGCGGTGCTGCGTAGCAGCAACCCGACGGCGAACGCGAGCAGCGTGATGAGGGTGTTGGCCAGCGAGGCTCCGGCTATGGCTCGCAGCCCACTTAACGTGAAGCGATCATCTACGCCGTATCCGGAGATGAACGCCCATCCCACCATCGCGGCGGCGTATAGCGAAGCCATGGAGGTGAGGAACACGGCGATTCCCAGGTTGACCGCTTTGGCGATGACCATGACGAGGCGGGTGGGCACCGCGCTTAGCGTGGCGCGGATGGAGCCGGAGGAGTACTCGTTGGTGATGTAGAGCACGCCCAGAATGGTGACCACCAACTGCATGAACTGCATTCCCGTGGTGGCCAGCGTGGTGGCTTCCATATTTCTGAACAGATCCACCATGTCGGGCGATATCCCCATGCTCTCGGGATTCTCGAACGCCATTTTGATGGTCCAGCCCATCAGCGCTCCCATGCCGATGGTGAGAATGACGGCGATAGCCAGCAGCCACCAGGTGGAAGTCAGGGTGCGCAATTTGATGGACTCGGCGCGCAGCACCCGGAAAAAGGCCACATTGCGCACCTCGACGGTGGATTTACGGGGGGTACGTGGCGCTGTGGGCTGGGGCGCGGCGGCGCTGTTCGGGGGCGTGGTGTCCACTTGGGTGGCGGCGACAACTGCGGGGGCGGAACCGGTATCCGAGACGGGATCAACCACCGGGATGTGACCGGGGGTATGTTCCATCGCCTGCGGGGGCGCTACCATACCCGGTGGTAGCCCCGTCGTAATGAGGTGTTTCCCGGTGGTCTCGTCGTCAGAATCGTGGTACGGGAATGACACCGTCGGCGGTGGGAAGTCGAGCGACGGCGGAACCGTGGGGTACGGCTGTTGCGGGTAACCCGGCGGATACTGCGTCGTCATCGCTTGTTGCCGCAGCGCGGCCTGCGCCTGTAAATACTGCTCGTAACCGAACTGCGCGCTGGACATGGCAGACGCCCCCTGCGGCCAGGCGGATGGTTGTGCAGGAGGCTGGGCTGACGGTTGGGGCGGTGTTCCGGTTGGAGTGGCCCAAACGGGCGGGATGCTGCCCATATCGGCCCGCGATGGCGGGTTGGGTTGAACTCCGGGTTGATACTGCTGCGGGTGTCGCATGGGGTTCGGGTACTGTCGGGGGTCTGGTTGCTGCGGATTGGGCGGGTATGGCGTGTCGGTCATCGCTATGCCTCCTGTCCCACATGCGCCTCGAATGACTCGCTGCGGTACTCAGTGGCGTCGTTCGTGAGATCCAGGTATGCCTGTTCCAGGCTGGCGGTCAGCGGGATAAGTTCATGCAACGCCCACCCCTGCGTGGCGGCGGCATCACCAAGTTGCGCGGCATCCAGCCCATGCACTTCGATCAGGTCTGGGCCGAGGGGATCGATGCGTACCCCTGGTTGCGCCAGCCAGTCCGCCATCTGGGTGGCATACGGGGTACGCACCCGAGCGCCGATTTCGCTGGATTGGGAGATGAACTCGGCCATATCCACATCCGCCAGCAGCTTGCCTCGGGCGAGGACGATGAGATGGTCGGCAGTCTGCTCCATCTCGCTCATCAGGTGGCTGGAGAGAAATACCGTCTTTCCGAGCCCGGCCAGGTGGCGTACCAGGTCGCGTACCCAGCGCACCCCCTCCGGGTCAAGGCCGTTCACCGGCTCATCCAGGATCAGCGTCTTCGGGTCGCCCAGCAGCGCTACCGCGATGCCGAGTCGCTGCGCCATACCGAGTGAGTAGGAGCCGGCTTTACGGGTGGCTACAGAGCGCAACCCCGTCAATTCGATGACTTCTTCGACACGGGTTTTGCTTATGCCATGGGTGGCCGCCAGTGCCAGCAGATGATTCCGCGCGGTGCGCCCGGGGCTGAGCGCCCGGGCATCCAGCAGCGCTCCCACTTCGTGTAGTGGACGCTTCAGGTGCTGGTACAGATGCCCATTGACCTTGGCGCTGCCAGACGTGGGGTGGTCGAGGCCGAGGATCATCCGCATCGTGGTGGACTTGCCAGCGCCGTTCGGCCCCAGAAAACCGGTGACCTTGCCAGGCTCGACGGTGATAGTCAGCGAGTCAACGGCCAGGGTCTTGCCATAGCGTTTTGTCAATGACTTGGTCTGGATCATCTGGTGTCAGTCGGCCTTGCAGAGTATGCACACCCATCGGGCGCGCGGGGAATTGCGTACTCAAACAGCTTAACGGAGAAGTGGTCACTTCCCAATGATTCCGAACCGCGCGTCTATGCGGGCTGGGCTGCCTGCATGGCGGAGACAACTGCGGGGGAAGCCGCGACACCCTGCTATTTGCGTAGCTGCCCGTATATCTCTTTACAGGTGGGGCACACCGGAAATCGCTCTGGGTCGGCATCGGGCACCCAGAGTTTGCCGCACAGCGCCAGCACCGGGGTGCCGTTCACGATGGCTTCCATGTACTCGTTCTTGGGCACATAGTGGGAAAAACGGTCGTGGTCACCGTCGTCGTGGCTGATTTCGGGGCGTTCCAGCACCACTGTTTCGGAGCCGGGTGCAACCTGTGTCATGCCTTGATTCTACCCATGGGTCTGCCGTCGGTGGGTGCTGAGATCTACCTGTGGGTTGGCTTAGCAACCCCGATGAATGAGAGACTGGAGTGGTGACGCAGTCTGATTCAACGCCGGACAGCGCTACCAGCGACGGCCTAAAAGCGTTCGCCGATCAGCCCCTTTCGCGGAAGTTGCCACTCACGGTGTCGCTGATGGTGGGGGTGGTAGCGGTGGCCTTCGAGTCGTTGGCAGTAACTACGGCGATGCCGAGTGTGTTCGACGATTTGGGGCATATGTCGTGGTATGCCTGGGCGTTCAGTTTGTTCATGATCGGCCAGGTGTTCGCCACCGTGGTTGCTGGACGGCTGTGTGATCGTAGTGGCGCGATGCAGCCGCTGGGGTTGGGTTTGGCCTTCTTCGGAGTCGGGCTGGTGGTGGCGGCCACTTCGCGGTATGCGTTGTGGTTCTTGGCGGCTCGATTGATTCAGGGTTTCGGGGGAGGCTTGCTCACCGTCTCCGTGATGGTGGTGCTGGCCGAAGCGTACGCGGGGCCGCAGCGAGCCAATCTGATGGCGATCTTCGCCGCCTGCTATATGGGGCCGGCGTTCATAGGCCCGTCCGTTGCCGGGTGGATGACCAACACCATCGGCTGGCGTTGGGTGTTTTGGACGCCGGTGCCGCTGGTTTTGGCCTCCGCGATCCTGGGTGTCAGACCGTTGTGGCGGCTGTACGGACACCGTGTCGGCGGTACCACCGAGAACAACCCGGTACCGCTGTGGGCGGCGGGGTTGGCGGCGCTCGGGGTGAGCGCGATGGAGGGCGGCGGCCAGTTCATCGCCGACAACGGGGTGCGCCCGTCCTATGTGTTGCTGGCCCTGGCGGGACTAGCCGCCATTGTGGTGGCGCTGCCGCGTTTGATGCCGTCGCGGTCGTGGTGGCGCGGTCGTGGCCTGTCGGCCGTGATCGGAGTGCGGTTCTCGATGGCCGGAGTGTTCTATGTGGCGCAGTCGTTCATCGTTTTGTTGCTGAAAGAGCAACGTGGTATGTCCGAGTCTGAGGCGGGTATCGCGTTGGCGATCGGTGCCGTCGGTTACGGCATCGGGGTGTTCGTACAGGGACGTACCTGGATGCGACTACGCCGCGATCAGATCATTCTCTACGGTTCGCTTTCCGCGTTGCTCGGTGTGGCGTTGATGACCGGCTATGCGGCGATGAGGGCGGACATTTACCCGCTGATACTCATCGGCATCAGCTTCACCGCATTGGGCATGGGGTTCTCGGTCTCATCCACGTCACTTGTCACCATGACGCTTTCGCCACTGGATCGTATCGGGCGTAACACCTCCAGCTTGCAGATCGGCGATTATCTCGGCAGCGCCTTCCTCTCTGGCACCGTCGCCGGGACGATCTACGCCGCGCTACACAATCGGGCGAGTGTGGAGGCCACCTTCGGCTGGCTCTTTGGCGTGCAGTTGGTGTTCGTGCTGCTGGCGGTGTGGTTGGCGACACGCATTGGGCCGGTGCGTAACGAATCATCTGGTGCCGATTAGTCACTGACCCGCGGCTCTTGGCCCACCGCACCCCTGTGGCATGGCAGAATTGAGCGCGTGAGCGAAACATCGTTACCCGCAGCCGGATGGTATCCAGATCCCGCCGATCAGGCTAGGCAGCGCTACTGGGATGGCACCCACTGGACGGCCGAGACTCGCGGCGGTGTTCCCGACTTCGCGGTGGAACCGGCGACTTCGTACGCCAACGCTGAAAATGAGTTGCACGGAGGCGATTACGGCACCCAGCCGGTGACTCCCTCCACGTATCAAGCGGAGCCCTCATCCGCGTATCAGCCCGGCGACATCATGCCTGGCTATGGCGCGTACAACCCTGACCCGGCGTACGAGCCTCCGCGCTATGGTGGCTATGACTACAGTGGCCCGGTGACCGCTGACGGCGTGCCGCTTGCCGGCTGGTGGTGGCGGGTGTTGGCGATGGTTCTCGACGGGGCTTTGCTGACTGCTCTTGGCCAGGTTTACTCCGTGTTCCTGCCGGACTGGGGAACTGGGTTTCAACGCTGGGTGAATGACTTTATCGACGCCGTGGAACGCGGCGCGCTGGTGTACCCGGATTTCCGAGATCCGAGCTACGACTTTGTAGGGCCACTGTCGACTTATGCCATGGTGGCAACGGTGGTCGCACTGCTCTATTCCACGGCGATGCTGTCGTTCAAGGGGGCCACCGTCGGTATGTTGATCTGCCGACTGCGGGTGGTGCCCGTCGATCAGGGGCTCCATGTCGGCGGGTTACCGATCGGCAAGGCGTTCCTGCGTTGCCTGGCGTATGACTTAATGGCAGCATTTGCCGTACCTTTGGTTATCAACGTCTTGTTCCCGCTGTGGGATAGAGGTCGGCAGACGCTGCATGACAAGATCGTCGGCACACAGGTTGTCCGGCTGGCCTGAGCAGGTACGAGGGCTGTGATGAGCGCCGATAGTGCTGTGATTCGGGCTTCCGAAGCCGCCGGGGTGGCCACCCGTTTTCAGGATTGGAAAGGCGTAGAGCATGACATCCCAGAGGCTACCCAGCGCGCGGTGCTGACGGCGTTGGGGGTACGTCCCGAGGTGCCTCCGCGTGACCCATGGTTAAGGTCGTTGCCCCCCTGTGTGGTGGTGCAGCGTGAGTTTGGGGGCACGCTTGATGTGCAGGTGGACGCCGGAGCGGACGCCCAGGTGGTGTTCGAGTTGGAAGACGGCGGCTCGCAACTGGCCGCCCAGGTGACCAACGACACCCCTGATCGTGAGGTAGGGGGACGTTGGCGCGGGCAGGCGTCGTTTCGTATTCCGGAAGGTCTGCCGCTGGGATACCACACGGTACGGCTCACCAGCCGGGGGCGTAGCACCACCACTCGGCTGATTGTCACTCCGGCGGCGGCACCGTTGCCAACAGCGTTGACGAATGAGCGGGTCTGGGGCTTTATGGCGCAACTGTATTCGGTGCCGTCCAAAGAATCCTGGGGTGTTGGCGACTTTGCCGACCTCGCCACGTTGGGTCGTTGGGCCGCCGGGTTGGGGGCTGATTATGTGCTCATCAACCCGATCCATGCCGGGGGTTGGGTCACCCCTATCGAGAACTCGCCGTATCTGCCGAGTTCGCGTCTGTTTTTATCGCCGCTCTACATTCGTCCCGAAGATGCACCGGGTTACGCCGAGTTGCCGGTGGCTGGCAAGGGCCATATCGCCGAACTGAAATTGGGACTGCTGGCAGAGGTGGTCGAGTCCCCACACATCGAACGCGATCAGGCCTGGTTGGCAAAGCGTACGGCGCTACGTCGCGTATTCGACGCCGGGATGCCCGCGCGGTTCCAGGAAGAGTTCGACGCCTTCCGCGCTGCTAAGGGGCAACGCTTGACGTACTTCGCCGCATGGTGCGTGTTCAGCGAACTGTACGGTGACGACTGGCGCAACTGGGAGCCGATGCTACGGAATCCCGCTTCGCCGCAGACCGCCCGTACTATCGCTGCGCACGCTACCGAGGTGGCGTTTGTGGAGTGGTTGCAGTGGGTGGCGGATCGGCAGTGGGCCGCCGCCCAGGCCGCCGCCAAAGCGGCGGGGATGCGCATCGGTATCATCACCGATCTGGCGGTGGGTGTCAGCAAAGGTGGTGCGGACGCCTGGATGTTGGCCGACAGCTATGCGAGCGGCATCACCGTCGGAGCGCCACCGGATGCTTACAACCAACTAGGACAGGAGTGGGGGCAGCCGCCGTGGCGGCCCGACCGCATGGCCGAACTGGGTTACCAGCCGTTCGTGGATGTGATCCGCGCTACCTTGGCACACGCCGGAGGAGTGCGTATCGACCATATTCTCGGTGAGTTTCGGCTTTGGTGGGTGCCGGAAGGTCTCACCTCCGATCAGGGCACGTATGTGCGCTGCGATCATGAGGCGCTCATCGGCATACTGGCGCTGGAAGCCGCTCGTACCGGGGCACTGGTGGTGGGTGAGGATCTTGGCACTATCGAACCGTGGGTGCAGGGCTATCTTGGCGGACGTGGCGTGCTGGGTACCGGCGT
>JAIRRM010000129.1 GCA_031255975.1 Propionibacteriaceae bacterium
GACAGCCGGGGTTCGGAATCTTTAATGATCGGGTTGGAGGCGTTGCCGAGCGCCATAATGACCAGATCGGCCTCCATGAACACCGTCTCGCCGGTCGCTTTGGGGGAGCGTCGCCCTGAGGCGTCCGGTTCACCCAACTCCATCACCGCGACGTTGGCACCCTTCACAAAACCGGTACCGGCGTCATCACCCAAGAACTCGACGGGAGAACGCAACGCGGCCAACTCCACGCCCTCTTCCAGGGCGTGTTCCAACTCCTCGACACGGGCCGGCATCTCGGAGCGGGTGCGACGGTAGACGATGGTCACGTCGCCGCCCAGTCGTTTGGCGGTGCGGCAGGCGTCCATGGCGGTGTTGCCGCCACCGATCACCATGACCTTCTTGCCTTTCACATACGGCAGCGGTGTCTCAAAACCCTCACGATGACCCTGCATCAGGTTCACCCTGGTTAGGAACTCGTTGGCGCTCATCACATTGAGCAGATGTTCGCCCGGCACGTTCATAAACTGCGGCAACCCGGCACCGGAACCGACGAAGATACGTTGGAACCCGGCATCGCGGAGCTGTTGCAGTGTGGCGGTTTTACCAACCACGAAGTTACGTACAAACCGACCGCCGAGCGCCTCAATCTTTGCCGCCACGTCGTCGATGAGTTGGTTGGGCAGCCGGAACTCCGGGATGCCGTAGCGCAACACGCCGCCGAGGGTATGGAACGCCTCGAACACCGTCACCGGATAGCCGTCGGCGGCCAACAGATAAGCGGCGATCAGCCCGGACGGCCCGGAACCCACCACCGCGACCGGCGGTTTCGTGGCGGTTTGCCACGGATTCGGGGTGCCCTTGAGACGCTCCACAGCCATGCCGGGGTTGGCGGCCTTGTCCCACTCGGGTAGGAACCACTCCACCTGGCCGATGGTCATGGAGTGCTTATGGATACACACCCCCTGGCATTGGAGTTCCTGCGGGCACACCCGGCCAGTGACGTTTGGCAGCGGGTTGCACTTCTCCAGCATCTTGAGCGCTTCCTCGAAGCGCCCAGTGCCCAGCAGGTTGAACATCAGCGGGATGTGAATCTGCACCGGGCAGCCGCCCTTGCGTTCGCCGTGGGTGCCGATCAGTTTCCCGAGTTCGCAGGGAGCTTCGGCGCACTGTTTGTCACGTAGCGCCTCCAGCCACACGAACAGTTCCACGTCTCGCAGGGTGAAGCCCTGCGTCAGGTAGCCCATGTAGCCCATGTTGACCAGGTCGAAATCGCTCGCCCGCTCCTCGGCCTCGCGCTGGTACGGCGGAATCGAGTTGCCCGCCGGCCAGTCTTCGGAAAGCGCGGCGAACATGGGGTACTTCTTGGTTAGATGCAACCCCAGCGCCCGGATGAACATGCGCTTCTTGCCCACCGGCAGGTTCCAGATGAACCGCATGATGAGCGTGGACGAATCGTCCCGGCGCTGGAGTAGTTCCCAAAGCTGTTTGGTGAACTTCGCCGATAGTTCGTCCTGGGTGAACTCGTAGGCGATGGCGTTTAGCGCCGAACCGATGTACACCCCCCGGAACACGCTGGGGTCGGCTTCGGCTTGGCTTTTCAGCACAGCCAGTTGGTCATCGGTGACGGTGGCGCTCATTTGATGATCTCCGCATCGCAGGTGTCCTTGACGCGCTTGAACCGCGCCGCCAATTCAGGGGTGATCTCCAGGCCGGTCAATGCCTCCGGATGGAAGTGGGCGATGGTCTTCTGCTGCCCGTCCACGTTCACCGTGATCGCCTCGAACAACTGCGGTAGTTCCTGATAGCAGGTGGCGCAGTTGGCGCACTTGATCTCGTCCTCGGGGGCGAGCCAAATCGGTTTCTCGGTGCTCAGTGTGGTCACCGCCGGGGTACCGCTCGAATCGGTCCCAGCCCCAGTGGCGGCTCCACCGCCGAAGCCCAGCCCGGCCAGCAGTCCCGCTGGGGCCTTGCTGGACGTGGCTACCTCTGCCATGGCCGCCGCCAACTGATCCAGCGTCTCATCCTTAGAAACCACCGCGGCGTCGTAGGCCTGCTTCAGATCTGCGATCTCCTTTTCGTGGCTTGCCGTCAGCTTGGTGGCGTGACGCCCGGCGAGGTACTGCAACGTTTGCCAGTAATGCTTCCGGTCAGCCACCAACGCCACGATAGCCGCGCCGCAGGCCGCCTTGATGAGCTTTCCGGCATCATCGGTGGCGTAGATGTACGGCACCTTGCCGACGCGCTCGGCGGGAACGAGTTCGACGTACTCGTCTATCGGTACCCCGGCTGCCTCGTCTTGCAGCGGCTTGAACTGCTTGGCGAAGCGGCCCTCGGCATACGCGAACTCGGCGGGTGTGAACGGCGTCCGAATGTTCTTCATGGTGCCGTCGGTATCGAAGTAATCCAAGGTACGAGTTGTCCAGAGTCCGTCCACGTCGGGGTTGCCGTCTAGGCTGAATCGCTCAGTGAGCGTCTCCCCGCGGCGCGGATCGTGGACGAACAGCGGGGCGACGCGGCTACGTACCGCCGCCTTCGAGCGGGCGTTACTTAGGTCTTCCGCGAAGCCGTTCTCGGTGCCGCACGGGGTGTAGACCACGAACAGGCCCGCACCGTCTTGGTAGCTGAGCAGCCCAGCCGCCGCTTTCAAGAAATGGCTGTGGAACGACGGCGCGGTGGACGCGGCGTATACGTTCGGGTGGAAGCTGGCGAGCAGGCCGAGTTCCTTACGGGTCTCACGCTTGCCGCTGTGGGCCCGCCCGAAGCGCGCCAGGTCGGAATCCTGGCCAGTGTATGAGGCCGTGGATGCCTGGCCGCCGGTGTTGGAGTACGCGCCGGTGTCGAGCACCATCATCTTGACGGGGGTACCGCCGGCCAGCACCCGGCTCAACGCGCCGAAACCGATGTCGTACGCCGCGCCGTCGCCGGAGATGGTGAACACCGTCGGCATCAGCGCCCGCTCGTCATCGGTGAAATCGCGCCAGCTCAGGGTGTCGAGCGCCTTAGCGGCACTCTCGTCGTAAGCGTCGGCCAACTCCATCTTGGCGATACGGGCGGCCTTGACCTCGGTGTTCAGATCGCTGGCGATGCCCTCATACAAGCCGACGGCGAATGGCTGTGCGTCCTGGAAAAGGCCGTTGACCCACGGCACCGCAAACGGGCTGAACGGCATCGTCGAGGCATACACCGACGAGCAACCGGTGGAGTTGGCGATGACGTGCGTCGCCGGCCCCTGGCCGGTGGGGCCGGATTCGGCGAGGTAGAGCCGCTGCTCCAAGATGGCGATGAGGCCCTGGATGCGGGTGATGCGCTCCGCGACGTTCTGCTTGGCCGCAGCCACCGTCTCGGGCTTGCCGGTCTCGGTTTCCGCCGCCGTGGCACCCGGCAACTGGCCGCGCAACTCGACGAGCTTGGCGTTCAAGTCGTCAATCAGTTTGTCGAGCGCCGCCGCGTGAGCGGTCTGCGCTTCGGTGCCAAACGCCTGGGTGAGCGCCGATACCAGGTGGGTGGCGGTGACTTCGCCGCAGCCGCGGCAGGCACCGTGGCCACCAACCATGGTGTAGTAGTTCTTACGATCAAGCAACACCCGTTTCAGGTCGCCGTTTGGTTTGATGGCGTTTTCGGTGAAACGTTTCGGCGTATTCGGCGATTCGGTGAGTCGCTCGAATGTCAGTGCCAACCCATCCAGCACCTCGTCGGTCTGGTTGCCCGCGCTGAGCGCATGTGGTGGGCACACCTCGACGCACTGCAAACAGCCAGTGCACTTCCAGGGGTCGACGACCACCGAGTACAACGCCCCGGCACCCGGTTCGCCTTTCTCCACCGAATCGAAGATGGCGCGGGTACGGGCCACCGGCAGGTGCGCGATCTCGGTGAAGATGGCATCACGATGCCGGGTGAACTCGATGCTCTCCGGCAACTGCTTCGCGGCTTCGGCGGCGGCCACCGCCAGGGCGCGGGTTTTGGAATTAGCGGTGAACACCTGGCGGGTGAGGTCGGCCCAAGCGGGCACCAGCCCCTGCAAGGTGGTGAGCGTCTCTCCGCTCACCCCGGCGTGATTGACGGCCAGCGTCAGCACGTCGGCGATCTCGTGTACGGTGTTCGGAATGGCGTCGTCCGGGCACGCCATGGTGCACTCCATACATGACGTACACACGTCCGGGTTCCAGAACGGCACGGTACGGCGGAAGATGCCCTTGTCCTTGGCTTGCCCAGTGCCGACCGGCATGAACATGCCGTGACCTGGCAGCACCGGGGCCTCGGCGATGGTGCCTTCGCGGAACGGGCGAGCTATGACCTCGTCCCAGTAGCCGGGGTCGAACAGGCCCGCGCCACGTTCGGCGGCCAATTCCGGCGTCATCCGGCCCGACAGTACCGCCAGCTTGCCCGCCTGCGGCTCGGCGTCGATGGCGACGAACTCTGGGGCGTCGTAATCGATAGCCTTGGCGTCCATGCCGTCCTTGATGACCGACATGTTGCCTTCCACGATGTCGGCACCCTTGCGTCCGAACTTCTTCTCGATCTCATGGCGCACCAACTCGGTGACCTGTTCGCGCGAACTGCCCTTGGTGATGCGGTCGACGTTCGCCACGATGGCACCGATGAATGCGATGCCCATCATGCGGGCTTCCAGTTCGGGGCGCGGCGCATGGTTGCGGGCCACCCCGAAGGCGTCGATGACGTAGAACTTGATCTTGCGATCACGGATCGTCTTCCGGGCAGCGGGCGGCAGCGTACGCCATACGTCGATGGGGGAGCGGTCGCTCTGCATCAGCAATGTGCCGCCTTCAACCAGGCCCTTCAGCGGGTTGGTGTGG
>JAIRRM010000195.1 GCA_031255975.1 Propionibacteriaceae bacterium
GCATAGATACCAAGCTGTTGTGTTGGCCAATCACGAAGAAAGCCAACACGGCGATGACGGCGAGAGTGATGAGAATATAAGGCATTCGGGCCCCTTTCGGGTCACAGGCTTAGGTGTAACGCGCCCTTACGGGTAATGCCAGCATAACGCAGTTGGGGGCGACAGGGGGACTGTACTTTGTACGTCGTTCTCTTGGCGTCGCTCTCTCAATCCAACCCGAGATCCGCCAAGTCATACGCATAGCGATACGGTAATCCGGCATCCCGGATGGCCTCTGCGGCACCCGCCGCTCGATCTACCACCACGGCCACTCCGACGACTTCGCCACCCGCCTCACGTATCGCCTTCACCGCGGTAAGCGGAGAACCGCCAGTGGTGGAGGTGTCCTCCACCACCAGGCAACGCCTTCCAGCCACACTCGGCCCCTCGATACGTTTTTGCAACCCGTGGCCTTTGGCCTCTTTACGCACCACGAACGCATCCAGTCCATTCCCGTAGCCGACACCACAGTGAACCATCGCCAACGCCACCGGGTCAGCTCCCATCGTCAACCCACCCACGCAGTCGAAATCCCAATCTGCGGTTACCTCCAGCATCACCCGCCCTACCAGCGGCGCACTGCGTCCGTCTAGCGTCACAGCGCGCATATCCACGTAGTAATCGGCTTCGCGCCCGGATGCGAGCGTAACTTTCCCTCTGATTATCGCTAATTGCTTGATAAGTTCGCGCAGATCGTCCCTTTTAGTCATGTACTACAGCCTAATCGGTCTGCCTCCATGCCATCAGATCCAGGTGGGCCAGTTCTCGTGAAGCGGAGAAGGTTCGGTATCCTCGTCGCGCAACGGCCTGGCACCGCTCATGAAATGCTTCAGGCTCTCACCCCAAAGCAGGGTGTACGGGAACGGCGCGGAGCGAGCCCGACGGTTCAGTTCACCAAGCGGTAGTTCGACCTCGCTCGCACCGGCGACCATGTTCCCGAAGCGGCGTCCTTTCAGGATTGCGGGTTCAGCTTGTAGGCACACGTCGGCGAATAGGGATGACAATCCGGCGAGCACCCGCCGTACCCAGCGTAAATCCTGGCTGTCTACCAGATTTGCCACCAGCACTCCGTCGCCATGCAGCACCCGCCGTACCTCTGTGAAGAACTCCGTGGTGACCAGGTCGGCGGGTATCTGGCCAGCGGCGAAGGCGTCCAGAATCACCAGGTCGGCGTAGTCGTCCGGCATGGCGGCGACCCCCTCCCGTCCGCCGCTGGCGCGTACCTTGATACCGCTATTACGCGGCAACGGCGCGAGCTGGCGTACCGCCGCAGTGAGAGCGACATCCGGTTCCAGCACAACTTGGGCACTGGTGGGTCTGGTCACAGCCGTATAACGCGCCAGGCTCATCCCGGCACCACCTATATGCACCACCCGCAGCCGTTCACCGGCAGGCGCGTGAGCATCAATGTGGTAGCCGATGAGTTGCATGTAGTCGAACTCCAGGTGCTCAGGCCGCGCCGAACTCACCCACGACTGGTCGATGCCGCCCACCCGCACCAGATACGCGCCGGGCGCGCCGGGATCTGGCACCAGTTGGAAACCCTCGTCCATTCGCCCATCGTGGCACATGGTTTCGAGACACGTGGGAGGTTCCACGAATCCGCAAACTAGGCTGGCGGACGTGGATGCCAAACATGTTGCCGCCGACCTTGACCATGTGATCGTCACCGCAGACGAGATCGCCGCGAAAGTGACCGAGATGGCCGAACAGATCGACGCCGATTACGCCGGACGCGATGTGCTGCTCGTGGGGGTGTTGAACGGCGCGGTGATGGTGATGAGCGACCTGTCGCGCGCGATGCGTATTCACCTGACTATGGATTGGATGGCGGTGTCGTCTTACGGCGCGGGCACCAAGAGCAGCGGCGTGGTGCGCATTCTGAAGGATCTCACCACCGACGTACTCGACAAACATGTGCTCATCGTGGAGGACATCGTGGACACCGGCCTCACGCTTTCGTACCTGGCTGATAACCTGCGCGGACGCGGTGCCGCCACGGTTGAGATCGCCGCCATGTTCCGTAAGCCCGCCGCACTCACCACCGACGTGGACGTGAAGTACATCGGTTTCGATATCCCCAACGATTTCGTCGTCGGCTACGGACTCGACTTCAACGGACACTATCGCAACCTGCGAGATGTTGCGGTGCTCGGGAAGCACATGTACCAGTAGCGCTTCGCGCCGGTTCAACCCCCGCGCTGGCCTCGACAACGCAGCAAATCGCCTACCGCTTCCGGCCCGTCTTGACGTACCCCACAGCGCCCTGCCCTATCTTCTACCCCAGTGGTGTTGGTTGCGGCGACGGGGCAAGCACTCCACTGCCTTCCATTTGCTTTGAGGTATTCGTGAGCCTCGCCCAACCGTACGCACCACCTTGCCGCCACCAACATATTCCGAACTATCTTCTGAAACCTGTCCACAAACTTACTGAAGATGCGATAGCGTTCCCGGCATCGGTTGTCTCCGCAGCCGATTTCCGGCTGGTGCTGGCGAAGTTGCCACACCCCCAACCAGGAAGGAGCAACACGCCGTGAACACGCGGCATGGCATCAAACGGGTGTGTGGCGCGTTTGGCGCACTCCTAGTGCCTCTGCTTCTCGCCTCCTGCGGCTCCGAGGGCGCGGGTTTCGACTCGCCTCCTCCCCCCGGCGTCGCCACTCTCGGATGGGAGCAGGCCACTATAGACTTCCCACTCGAACGTTTCGAGATGAGCCCCACCGAGTTGAGTGTGGTCTGGGCAGCTCGAAACATCGCGCTAGTTCGCTGCCTCACCGGTTCAAACCAGGTTTCAGACGCGGAGATCGGACGCTCTGCGGCCATGCTCGCAACTCCCGATATGTCGAGAGACGCCCTGGACTGGGTATTCGGCCGGTGGAGTACCGAAGCAATTCGGTCATATGGATGGCAACGTAGCTACAGTGATTTCGATGCGGGACGACTTACCCCTTCATCGGACAGCGCATTGAGAGGATGCATATCCGAACCGGCGATTCTGAGCCTCACCCCCGGCGGCATCTCGTTCTCAGTTGACGGAGACACAGCATTCGACAAACTCTCCGAGTTATACTCCGAGTCGTATCAGAAAACAAGGCAGAGCCCACTAGCCGAATCGCTCTCCCGGCAAATGGGAGATTGCCTCGCCGAAAACGGCTACGAACTTGCGCGGGGTGACCGCGACGGCCAGCCAGCTATCTCGGTCAGACTGCCGGAGAACTGGACGGAAGAAGAGCAGTCGCGCGCCGTCTTGGCCTCTGCAGCCTGCAATGACCGTATCGGTCTCACCCAGCAACTAGCCAACCTGATGGCAGGCTACCAAGAGCAGATCATCGCAGAACACGAAGCCGAGTTGGTTGCCATCCGTGTCGAAGTCGACCGCCGCCTGGCTTTGGCACA
>JAIRRM010000212.1 GCA_031255975.1 Propionibacteriaceae bacterium
TAGATCGTCCAGACTCACCAGTCCCAGCCGTTCCAAAAAGTACGCGGTGGTGGTGAGCAGCCCCGCGCCGGTATCACCGTCGGTGCCTTCCTCGGTGATGAGTCCGCGCGCCAGCAGGGTACGTACCGCGCTATCGACATTCACCCCGCGCACCGCGCCGACACGACCGCGAGTGGTGGGCTGGGTGTATGCAATGACGGCCAGGGTTTCCATGCCAGCCTGGCTGAGTTGGTTTTGCCGCCCCTCCACCACCCAGCGCGACAGCAGTTCGGCGTGCTCCGGACGGGTGTAGTAGCGCCATCCACCCGCCACCTCGCGCAAAGTAAAACCACGTCGGGTCTCGTCGTAGAAGTCGACCAATGCGGTGAGCGCCGTGGCGACATCGTTCGGCGGAGCCGCTACCGCCTCGGACAGCCGAGCCACGTCCAGCGGCTCGTCGGCCAGCAGCAGCACAGCTTCCAGCCGGGATTCCAACTCTTTCGCAGTCAGCGGTGGGGTTTCGACTGGCTCCACATCGGGCGTCACAACGTCGCTCATCAGTTACTACCTTCTTCCTGTGGCCTCGTGGCGCTGTCGTCGTATTCGTCGTCGATCTCCACCACGCCGGTCTCCGGGCCGATCCACCGTAGCGTCAACTCTGCCAACGGGCGTAACTGCTCGAAGCTCACCGAGCCCTCCTTGTAAAGCTCCAACAGCGCCAGGAAACGCGCGATGGTGACCATACGATCCACACCCGCGGTAAGGGAGCGGAAGGTGAGCGCCCCGGCTTCACGCAACCGGTTCACCACTATCGCTGCCTGCTCGGCCACGCTCACCTGCGTGATGTGTAGGTGCTCCACCGGGATGCGCGGCAGGTCGGGGGCGGCAAAAAGCCGGTTGGCGATGCGCTGTAATCGGATCGCCCCACCGGGGATCTCCACCTCCGGCAACAGTTCGGCGTATTCGGGGTCGAGCCCGACGACGCGCGGACGGTAGTGGTTCTCGTCGGCCACTCGGGTGGCAATCCAGGCGGCCAGCAGCTTGAAGGCGCGATACTGCAACAGCTTGGCAAACAGCAGGTCACGAGCCTCGAACGCCGCGATGTCCTCCAGATCCTCCACCTCACCGTCAGGCAGCAGCTTCGCCGCTTTCATATCGAGCAGCGTCGCCGCCACCACCAGGAATGAACTGGCCTGATTGAGATCCCAAACTCGGCCACCGGCTTTGACGTACGCGAGGAACTCATCGGTCACTTGCGACAGCGCCACCTCGGTGATGTCCAGTTTGTGCTTGGCGATGAGCTTCAGCAGCAGGTCAAACGGCCCCTCGAAGTTGTCAAGCTTGAGGGTGAAGCCGGTGGCGGCGGTATCGACCTCGTCGGCGAAAAGCGTTGTCATGTGCGGTGGGCGGTCTCCAGTGCGGTTGTTTGCTGCGGTGGATGAGGGCGGCTAGGCGCGTCGCGCCAGCACCTCACGGGCCAGGGAACGGTAGGCGGCGGCACCGGACGACGATGGAGCGTACGTGGTGATTGGCTCACCGGCGACGGTGGTCTCCGGGAACTTCACGGTACGGCGGATCACGGTATGGAACACCTGGTCACCGAACTCGCCCAACACCCGATCCAGTACCTCGCGTGAATGCACCGTACGGTGGTCATACATGGTTGGCAGAATGCCGGTCAGGCTGAGACCGGGGTTCAGCGATTCGCGTACCCGGTCAATGGTGTGGGTAAGCATCGCCATACCGCGCAGCGCGAAATACTCACACTCCAACGGGATGACGACACCGTCTGCCGCGGTGAGCGCGTTGATGGTGAGTAGCCCCAGACTGGGCAGGCAGTCGATGAGAATGTAGTCGTAGCGGTCACGAATCGGGTCGAGTACCTTGGCGAGACAACGCTCCCGAGCCATCTCGCTGACAAGCTGCATCTCAGCCACCGAGAGGTCGATGTTGGCGGGTAACACGTCGAGGTTGGGCACGCTGGAAGGCAGCACTACATCGTCAAAAGAGGCATCGGTGCCGCGCAGCAGCAGGTCGTAGATCGAACACTTGAGGGCGTGTAGGTTGACGCCCATGCCCACCGAGAGGCTGGCCTGTGGGTCGAAATCCACCAGCAACACTTTGCGGCCGGTCTCCACCAGGGCACCCCCCAGGTTGATGGTGGTGGTGGTTTTACCCACGCCGCCCTTCTGATTGGTCATGGCGATGATCTGGGCCCGCCGTGGCACGCTCGGATCGGGCGGTGCCGGAACAGGCAGTTTTGGCCACGGACGACCCGTAGGGCCAGTCTCACCCATCTTGATGTCAGCTATTGACATGAACTCCGCCGTCGCTTTCGCCATGGTCTTCCTCTGCCGCTCCCTAGGTTTCGAGTGCTCCCAGCCTACCCGTCGCCGTGCCAGTAGTGATGCCCCGCAAGCGCGGCGTGACGGCGGCGAGCTACCGCGCCCTGGGATGAGCAGCCACATACACCTCACGTAACTGCTCTACGGTGACCAGAGTATAGATCTGGGTGGTGGTTACCGAGGCGTGCCCGAGTAACTCCTGCACCACCCGAATGTCGGCACCGCCGTCCAGCAGATGTGTGGCGAAAGAATGCCTAAGTGAGTGCGGGGTGACGTGCGTAAGACCGACCGCCGCAGCCCTGACCTGCATCACTTCCCAGACGGATTGCCGGGAGAGCCTGGCTCCCAGGGCGTTTACGAACAGCGCCGAAATGCCACTGGCCCGCGCGCGATTCATCTTGGCCGAGCCGCCGCCTTGGGACACCGCGTCCAGCAACGCCGGGCGGCCCCGCACCAAATACGCCTCCAATGCGGCGCGCGCATATGAGCCGAGCGGCACCACCCGCTGCTTGTCGCCCTTGCCGATCACCCGCAGCCCGGCATCGTCGGCTGCCAAAACCCGCGTCATGTCATCCACGTCGAGACTCACCGCTTCAGAAACCCGCACCCCGGTGCCGTACATGAGTTCCAGCAGCGCCCGGTCACGCAGACCCATGGGGGTGATCTGCTCAATGCCATCTAGTAGCCGCTGCACCTCGTCGATGCCGAGCGCTTTCGGCAATCGACGCCCCAGTTTGGGCACCGTCAGCGATTCGGCGGGATTGATGGCGGTAATACCTTCGGCGAGCGCGAAGGCGTGCAAGTTACGTACCGACACCACCGCGCGGGCCACGCTGGCTGGAGCAAGCGAAATATGGGCGGCATCACCGCTGGCGAGCGTGTGTTGGTAGCCGGTAACCATGGCCTCGGTGATCTCGCTGGGCTGCCGCACCCCCTGGGCAACAAGGTAGGCGAGGTAACGGCTCAGGTCGCGCCGATAGGCACTCACCGTGTTGGCTGAGAGGCCGCGCTCCACGCTCAACTGAGCGAGGTAGTCATCCAGCCAACGGCTGAGTGGACGCGGTATGTCGGCGTCAGTCGGAGGCATCACGTATCCCTGCCTAGTCTCCAGGAGAAACTAGGGATGCCAGCACCTCGTCCTGGTGCCGTTTGTTGGCCCGCGCCGGCCAGGGCGCGTCAGCGGGGCGCAAGCCGTCCATGCCTTCGGGGCTGGTCAGCGCGACTTGCAGACTCAGACAACCGATGATGACGGCAGGGTTCTGATACGTCCCGGAACGGATACCTACCAGTAGTTCGGCGAGCGGCACCCAATGGAGGCCCATGTGAGCCTCCTCGCCCTCCACCACGAAACCGTTTGGCCGCCCCACTTCGCTCAAACCGCGCGCTAAGTAGATACGAGAGGTTTCCTGCGAGATGCCCGGCGAACTGTAAAAGTCGGCGAGCACGTTCCAGGTGGTCGCCGCCAACCCGACTTCCTCGGCCAGTTCGCGTTTGGCGGCCTCCAACGACCGCTCTTCGGCCACGTCCAGCAACCCGGCGGGCGGCTCAATCATCCGCATAGCGATGGCGTGACGATACTGATCGATGACGGCAACCCGCCTCTGTTCGTCCAATGCGATGACCGCGACGGAACCGGGATGGGTGAGATACTGCCGCCGCAGTCGCTCGCCACTGGGGCTCAGCACCACGTCCGAACTGAACCCCGCTATCGCTCCTTGCGCCGATACCGCATGTTCCAGGATCGGCCAGTGTTCTGGCTTGTCAACCGACATGAGCGCCCTGCCGAGACAGCGCGGCCTCAACCAGCCCGGCAAACAACGGATGCGGCCTGGTAGGACGGCTTTTCAGTTCCGGATGCCCCTGGGTGGCGATGAAGTACGGGTGTACGTCCTGCGGCAGTTCGATGAACTCAACCAGGTTTCGGTCGGGCGATTGGCCGCTGATGACCAGCCCGGCCGCCTCCAACTGGTCACGGTAGGCGTTGTTCACCTCGTAGCGGTGACGGTGACGTTCCGCGACACGGGTGGCTCCATACAACCGGTGCGCCAGCGTACCCTCCTGGAGGTCGGCGGGGTACGCGCCCAGCCGCATGGTATGGCCCATGTCGCCTTGCCCGGCGACGATGTGCTGCTGCTCTGCCATGGTGGCGATCACCGGGTCGGGACTCTCAGGCTCGAACTCGCTGGACGCGGCGTGCGTGATGCCCGCCAGATTCCGGGCCACCTCAATAGTCATGCACTGCAAACCGAGGCAGAGGCCGAGGATCGGCAGCATCTGTTCGCGCGCATACTTGATGGCTCCGATCTTGCCCTCAACACCCCTGATACCAAAACCACCGGGGATGACGATGCCATCAACTCCGGCAAGCGCCGCCGCCGCACCCTCATGAGTTTCGCAGGTATCGGACGGAACCCAGGTGACGTTCACCTTTGCCCAGTTGGCGAACCCACCCGCCCGTAGCGCCTCGGTGACGGAGAGATAGGCATCAGGCAGGTCGATGTACTTGCCAACCAGGCCGATGCTCACTTCATGCTTCGGGTGCTTCACCCGGTCGAGCAGGTCATTCCAGCGTCCCCAGTCCACATCACGGAAGTTCAGGTTGAGGTGACGCACCACATAGGCATCCAAACCCTCGGTGTGCAGCACCTTCGGCACATCGTAAATGGACGGCGCATCCGGGCAGGAGACCACGGCCTGCTCGTCCACGTCGCAAAACATGGCGATCTTGCGCTTGATGGACTGGCTGACCTCCAGTTCGGAGCGCAGCACCAGTGCGTCCGGTTGGATGCCGAGTTGCCTGAGAGCCGCTACCGAGTGCTGGGTGGGTTT
>JAIRRM010000013.1 GCA_031255975.1 Propionibacteriaceae bacterium
CAGTTTTTCGCGCCCTGCCCGTTGTGAATCAGCGTGGCCACCGCCTCGCGCATCGGCGTGATGATGCGCCGTAGTTCCGAAAGCTCACGACGGATCGAAAACGCCTGTTGCTGCAACCCTTTGCTGTCGGGGTTGGCCACAAACAGTTGATCTGCCACCCCGTCGAGTTCCTCGTCCAACTTTTGCAGCACGGCGGTGTACTGATCTACCACCACGTCGAGCACCGCCTGTAACAGGCCATCCACTCCGAACGCCACCAGGTCGCGGTCATCTCGCCAGCGCTCCACTACCGGTTGCATATCGAACGGCGCGCCTTGCTGCACAGTGATGAGACAACCACCGATGCTGTAGACGCCAAGATATGAAAGGTGCAACCGGCTTCCGGACGCCTTTTTCACCCCCAAGTTCGCGGCGGCGACCAGCGAGAAGGTGTAGCCGGAGTAGCGGACGGTCTTGGGGCGCTCCCGCGGCGACAATGCGTCTTCGATGGTGTGGGCATCGAACCCCAGTTCTTTTCCAAGCGCCGCCAACTGCTCGACGGCGGGGTGTCGTAGGTCGATCCAACTGAGTTGATCGGGCGCGGCGACCAGTTCGGCCAAGCCGTCCACCGCCACCTGTTCCGCGACGAACTCTCCGTCCCGCCAGATCATGCCGGGCAGTTTCATGGACGCTAGCCTAGCCGCGCAGCGCCGCCGCTCGTTCCAACCCGGCCAGCAGATCGGCAGCAAGGTCGGCCGCGTCCTCGATACCGACGGACAACCGCAACAGCCCAGGCGTGATCCCGGCGGCCTCTTGCACCTCGGGCGGCATCGCGGCGTGGGTCATGGTGGCCGGCGAACAGATGAGCGATTCGACGCCGCCCAGCGATTCGGCGACGGTGAACAGTTCCAATCCGTCGCAAAGCGCAACCGCCGCCTGGTGCGAACCCACGTCGATGCTCACCATCGCGCCGAAACCGTCGGCCTGGCGGGCGGCCAAATCATGCCCCGGATGACTGGGCAACCCCGGCCAGTACAGCGCGGTAAGCGCCGGGTGGCCAGCGATGGCCGCCACCAGATACTCGGCGTTGGCGTTGTGTACCGCCAGACGGGCGGGCATGGTGCGCAAACCCCGCATGGTCAGATATGAGTCAAACGGCCCGGCGGTGGCCCCCAAGGTGTTGCACCACCAGTGGATTTGCTCGGCGTCGTTTGGGCGAGCGGCGATGATAGCCCCGCCCACCACATCGGAGTGCCCGGCGGTGTACTTTGTGGTGGAGTAAACCACGTAGTCAGCACCTAGTTCCAGCGGGCGCTGCAACACCGGTGATAGGAAGGTGTTATCCACCGCCACCACGGCACCCGCCTCATGGGCCGCCTCGGTGACTGCCGCAATGTCGGTGATACGCAACAACGGGTTGGACGGCGTCTCCACCCACACCAACGCCGGTCGGCGAACTGAGATGAGATGGTACGCGGCGGCCTGAGTGAGATCCACGAACTCCACCTGTACGAAACCGGAGTTGGCCAGCGCGTTGAAGACGCGCCAAGTGCCGCCGTAGCAGTCATGTGGCGCGAACACCGTGTCGCCCTGCCGGAGCACCCGGTGGGCCAATACGTTCACGGCGGCCATCCCGGTGTTGGTGGCATCGCCGCCCGCGCCGCCCTCCAAGCCGACCAGCACGGCTATCAGTTGCTGCCGGGTGGGGTTACCGGAGCGCGAGTAGTCGTAGGGGCCACGCCCCTCCAACCCGTCGAACCCATAGGTGGTAGACAGATAGATGGGGGCCACCACAGCCCGAAACTGCTTATCACCGCCAAGCCCAGCCCGTACTGCCCGTGTCGCCGCACTTTGCTCCCTCATGCGAGCAGTCTACGGCGGAGAACCTCACCCTCTCCAAGCCTTCGCCCGGCGGCTCCCCGGCGTCAGGGTCAACCATCCGTGGCAGAATCAAAGGCACACCCCGAGCGGGCGCGTACACCAGTGGGAGATTCACATGAACCGTATTCAGCCAACCGACTTCCTGGAGTTCAGGTATCCATCCGCGCTGGAGGCCAGTCCGGACGAACGTACCCTGTCGTTTCTGGTCAAACAGGCGAATGACTCTGGCTACGACAGCGACCTGTACACCGTCGACATCACCTGTGGGACGCTCAGACGGCAGACGCAACTGAAGGATGTCTCGTGGTACGGCTGGCTGACGGATGGCCGTATTCTGCTGGCGTCGGCGGCTGGCCAGGCAATCGCCGCCAAAAAGGAGACGGGCGAAGACTGGACGAGCTACTACACGCTCGACATCGCCAGCGGCGAGATCACCGCGGCGTTCGACATACCACTCGCCGTCACAAAACTGCGCGAGTTGGCACCCGGACGTTTTGTACTGACCGCGCGGGTGGACGCCAACGAACCCGAACCGGCCACCTTGGACGACGCCGGGCGCGCCGCCGTCATTCAGGCGCGTAAAGATCGCGCCGACTATGACGTGCTGAACGAGGTGCCGTTCTACGCGAACGGGGAGGCGGGGTTTCGCAGCGGCATCCGGAATCGCCTCTACCTCTTCGATGCCGAAACCTGCCAACTCACCCCGCTGAGCGAGCGATACGAGGACGTGACCTTGTTCCAAATAGCTGCCGACAAGGCGCTATACGTGTCGCGTACCTACCAGGACATCTTGCCCGCCACCGCCGCCGTCAAGGAACACAACTTCGTGAGCGCGACAACTAGCACACTGGTCGCCCCGGATGCGCTGCGGGTTTCCGCCGCCTGGTACGTGGGTGATGAGGTCTGGTTCGCCGCCACCGACGGCGTCCCGTACGGCCCAGCCCAACACAAGCACATCTACCGGGTCATCGCCGACTCATATCGCGCGTTTATGACCATCGACATCACGCTCGGCAACGCAGTCGGAAGCGACTCCCGCATGGGCGGTTTCACCGCCGCCCGGGCGCGCGACGGCCAGCTTCACCACATCTCGACCGTCGGTTACGACAGCCACTTGTTAACCATCGCAGCCGATGGCGGCGTCACCACCGTCGTCGGATTGCCCGGCAGCGTGGACGATTTCGCGTTCGCGGGCGGGAAGACGTACCTCATCGCCTTCCGGGGACTGGCGCTACCCGAGGTGTATGTACATGAGCCAGACGGCGAAACCCAGTTGACCAGCCTCAACACGGCAGCCTTGGCGGGTAAGAGCGTGGTACCTCCCGAGCATTTCACCTTCAACTCCGACGGTACGGAACTCGACGGTTGGGTGCTGCCTCCGGTCGATTACGAACCGGGGCGTAGCTACCCCGCCATTCTCGACATTCACGGCGGACCTCGGGCGGCGTTCGGATCGGTCTATCTGCATGAAATGCAGGTCTGGGCAAACGCGGGTTACTTCGTAATGTTCACCAACCCGCGCGGTTCTGCGGGCCGCGGTAATGCTTTCGCCGACCTGCGCGGGCATTGGGGCACCATCGACTACGCCGACATCATGGCCTTCACCGATGCGGTGCTCGCAAGGTACCAGGGAATCGACCCGTCCCGGGTCGGGGTGACCGGCGGATCGTACGGCGGCTATATGGTCAACTGGATCATCGGACACACCGACCGTTTCGCGGCGGCGGTCACCCAACGCAGTGTGACCAACATGATGACCACGCTATTTGCCGACGACCTCGGCTATCCGCACAACAGCGAAGACATCGGCTTGCGAGCTTGGGGGACGGACGATGCGGCGGCGGCTTGGGCGGCGAGCCCGCTGGCCCACCTGGACAAGGCAACAACCCCGACACTCGTACTGCACTCCGACCAGGACTACCGCTGCCCGTTGGTAGAGGGTTTGCAGTTGTTCAGCGCCCTAAAGGCGCTGGGGGTGCCGTCGAAGATGGTGGTTTTCCACGGCGAAAACCACGAGCTATCCCGCTCCGGCAAGCCGAAACACCGCGTACGCCGTCTGAATGAGATCACCGACTGGTTCGAGCGTTACCTGAAAACCTCCCAGTGAAGGTTTTCGGTGTTCATTGGGCAGTTGCGTACGCCCAGAGCCACCGTAACCGTACGAAACCGCCCAATGAACAGGCGTTTGCGACCAACAAGACACCGACCCAGCAGCACGCACCGGATCAACGGTAACGGACGGGGTTCAGATGGAGTAGTACCAGAAGTCACGCTGCGCGAAATCCACCGGGGGTTCGTCTGCCCTCCACTGCAACTTGGGATCTTTGGCTGACACCCTGGTACGCGCGGGCACGCTCCGGGTGATGAAGGCGTTGGAGCCGATGGTCGCGCCGTGTCCGATCACCGTGTCCGCCCCCAGGATGGAAGCGCCAGAGTAGATAGTGACCGCACTCTCGATAGTGGGATGGCGTTTGACGTTGTGGAGCGCCCGTCCGCCGGTGGTGGAGAGCGCGCCGATGGTAACGCCCTGATAGATCTTCACCCGGTCACCGATCACCGCGGTCTCACCGATGACGATGCCGGTGCCGTGGTCGATCATAAAATGACGCCCGATGCTGGCCCCCGGATGGATGTCGATGCCGGTCAGCGAGTGCGCGTACTCGCTCATCACCCGTGGGATGAGCGGCACATCCAGCAGATACAGTTCGTGCGCCAGCCGGTACACCATGATGGCGAGGATGCCGGGATACGAAAGCACCACCTCATCGGTGGAGTGCGCCGCCGGGTCCCCGTCAAAGGTGGCCGCAACGTCGCTGGCGAGCACCGCGCGTATCTGCGGCAGCCTGGCCAGAAACTCGTCCCCGATGTCGCACGCCAAAGATTCCGCCTCAAGCTGGGTGAGCGGGATGCCACCCCCGCCAACCCGAGTGCCACCGCCAGGTGAGCGCAACGCCACCGCGACTTGCGGAATGAGTTCATTCCAGATCGCTCTGAGGGTATTCGCCACGGAAAACGCCGCTTCCGGCCCGGTTGGGCCGGTATGACTGGAATCGGAGAAGAACCCGGCAAAGACCACCGTCCGCAGCTTGGCTACCGCCGAGATGATGACGTACGGGTCGACGAAATCACCAACCTTGGTAAGTGTCGGCTCGTCGCGGTAGCTCTCCGCCAGTAGCGCGGCGAGTTTGTCGACGCGGCCTTCGGCGATCATGCCGGGCTCCTCTCTTTCGGTTATCGGTTATGTTGGGAGTGCCCCCCAAAGGGGCGATCCGCTGGGCTTGGCAGGCTCCACAACGCTTACGGCACTTCGGCGGGCTCGACCCACGGCTGTCGAATCGCTGGGTTAGACCCGCGCTCCGTCGCTGATCGAACGATCAGTCGATAAGACCGGCAAACAACGGGGTGGACAGATAGCGTTCTCCGAAGTCAGGGGCTATTGCCACGATGAGCTTGCCCGCATTCGCCGGGTCTGTGGCCAATTCGATGGCGGCCCGAGCAGCAGCGCCAGCGGAGATGCCCACAAGAATGCCCTCCTGGGTGGCCAGATCCCGAGCCGTGGCAATAGCGAGCGCGGTGGGTACGGTACGCACCTCGTCAATGACGTCGCGGTTCAGCACCTGCGGCACGAAGTTGGCCCCGATGCCCTGGATGCCGTGCGGCCCAGCCTGCCCCTGGCTGAGCAACGGCGACTCGGCTGGCTCCACCGCCACCACGCGCACGCTCGGGTTCTGCTCTTTGAGGTATTTGCCCGCGCCAGAGACCGTTCCCGCGGTGCCGAATGCCGACACGAAAATGTCGATCTTGCCTTCGGTGGCCTCCCAGATCTCGGGGCCGGTGGTGGCGTAATGGATCGCCGGATTGGCAGGGTTGGCGAACTGGCTGGCCAGCACCCCATCGCGTTCGACGGCGATACGCTCGGCGGCCTCAACCGCACCGCGCATACCGTCGGCCTTGGGAGTGAGCACCAGTTCAGCGCCGTACGCTCGCAGCAACGCCCGTCGCTCCAGCGACATAGACTCCGGCATGGTGAGCACCAGCTTGTAACCCCGGGCGGCAGCCACCCAGGCAAGCGCGATGCCGGTGTTACCGGAGGTACCTTCGACGATGGTGCCGCCTGGTTTCAGCTGACCAGACGCCTCGGCTGCGTCGATTATGGCCACGCCGATGCGATCCTTGACAGAGTTGGCGGGGTTGTAGAACTCCAGTTTGAGCGCGACGGTGGCAGCGCTTGACGCGATGCGATTGAGCCTGACGAGCGGGGTAGCGCCGACGGCTTTGGTGAGATCGATGAGAATGGTCATGGTTGGTTCCTGTCCTGTGGTGTACGCGGCCATCCGGCCTAGTTTGGTTACATTGGCGACAACCGCCTGTTGGGGGTTCGGCGAACCCGGATCGGGGTTCAACACGAGGGACACGCGACGCGTACCGCTCACCACAACTACTTAGGTGAGCAGCGCGCAGAACCAGCCGCGCGCCCTACAGACAGGCGCAACAGGCAACACAACAACCGGCGGCACGAGCGATGCGGATCATCTCGGCTCCCTCCGGTTCAAGCAACTGGCAGTAAGCCTAGCAGCATCTGAATACTCCCCGGCGGAGGTTTTCAGTGTTCATTGGGCAGTTACGTACGGCCTGGGCCGCCGTAAAGGTACGAAACTGCCCAATGAACAGGCAGTTGCGACTCTGGCGGCGACCAGTACGCTCGACGAGCGGACGGCGTACACAGGTGCCACAATGGAACTATGACGCCTGACGCTGCTAACTACCTTGATCTCGCCTGCGACGCCGCCGATGAGATTCGCCACCGGGCCGGTGTGTCCGGCATCGACATCGCCATGGTGCTGGGCTCCGGATGGTCGAGCGGAGCCGACAAACTGGGCAACGTTGTGGCCACCATCCCGCTGGACGAGATCACCGGATTCAGCCGTCCCGTGGTGGCGGGGCACGGCGGCGATGCCATCATCACCGAGGTTGCCGGGCGCAATGTGCTGGTCTACACCGGACGCACCCATTTCTACGAGGGACGCGGCACCGACGCGGTGGCGCATGGCGTACGTACCGCCGCCGAGTTGGGCGCTCAGGTGTTGGTCGTCACCAATGGCTGTGGCGGGTTAGACACCACGTGGAAACCAGGTCAGGTGGTGCTGCTACGCGACCACATCAACCTCACCGGGGCCACCCCGCTGCACGGCCCAAACTTCATTGACATGTCGGAAGCGTACGACAAAGAGCTACGTACCCTGGTACACGGCATCGACCCCACCTTGCCCGAGGGGGTGTACGCGCAGTTCACCGGGCCGGCGTACGAGACTCCAGCCGAGGTGCGCATGGCGGGCATCATGGGAGCCACCCTGGTGGGCATGTCCACCACATTGGAGGTGCTGGCCGCCCGCGCCGCCGGGTTACGGGTGCTGGGCCTGTCGCTGATGACGAACCTCGCCGCCGGGGTAAGCGCCGAGAAACTCGACCATGCCGAAGTGATCGCCGCCGGACGAGAGGCCGCACCTCGTTTGGCCGCGCTGTTGGCCCAGGTGAGCGAACGTATCGCCAGCACCATCGACTTCGGCTGAGCCCTCCCCACCCCTACTGAACGTAACGAAATAAAGGAAGCACGACCATGGCACTCACTTCGGAACTGAAAACCCAGATCGGCGCTTGGCTGGAGCAGGACCCAGACGACGCCACCCGTACCCAGCTTTTGGAGCTAGCCGCCCGCGCCGAGCGCGGCGAGGCCGACGCGACCGCCGAAGTGATAAACGCCTTCGCCGGGCCGCTCACCTTTGGCACCGCTGGGCTACGCGCCGCCATCGGCCCCGGCCCCGCTCGCATGAACCGGGTGGTGGTCACCCAGGCAGCCGCCGGGTTTGCCGCCTGGCTCACCGCCAGGGGCTTGCAAGGCGGCAAGGTGCTGATCGGCTACGACGCCCGCCACAACTCCGACGTGTTCGCCCGCGACACCGCCGAGGTGATGGCCGCCGCTGGATTCCAAGCGCTGCTCACCGAACGGCACACTCCCACCCCGGTGGTGGCGTTCGGCATCAAACACTTCGGTTGTGTGGCCGCGGTGGTGGTCACCGCTTCCCATAACCCGCCCGCAGACAACGGCTATAAGGTGTATCTCGGCGACGGCTCCCAGATCATTCCGCCGACGGACGCGGAGATCGCCGCCGCGATCGCCAAGGTGGCGACCGGGCCGCTCGGCGACATCCCCCGCTCCCATGACTACGCCCAGATCGGCCCGGAGTTGGTGGCCGCGTACAGCGC
>JAIRRM010000180.1 GCA_031255975.1 Propionibacteriaceae bacterium
TATGCCAGGCCGCAGCTAGCTACAAGGAACCTGAGGTACGCAGACGTTCAGCGCCTCAAACCAAACTCAGCGCGGTCTCATCGCCGGTCATGGAGACACGAGAAGCAGGGAGATTTTCAACGTCTCGAACTGCGCATCATCTGTTGAATCTCCTCCAACAGATCGGGCAGCGGCTTGTGGCTGTCGGCAAGGATAACCGTCTCGCCCGATTGCAACCCGGAAGTGATGGCCACCCGACCACCGCCGATGGTGGCGTACGTCACCTGACGCACTTCCGCATCCGTGCCTGCCAACACCAGTATCTCGGCGGCGTCGCCTTCGCCACTAAGATGCACCGCGCTCACCGGCACCGTCACCGCGTTCTCGCTGACAGCCACCTTGATCTGAACCGTGGCCCGCGCTCCAGCACGCAATGCGTTAGCCGCACCGGACGACGACACCACCACCTGATAGTCGGTGGATTCCGCAGTGGCGGGTAGCAGTGCCTTGGAGGTGACCACCCCGGTCACCTCGCTGGTTCCCACCTGCGAGATGATGGCTTGTTGCCCCGGCTGGATGAGTGGGATCTGCGCCAACGGCACCGCGAGAGTCACCGTCACCGTACCAGGGCCGATGATAACCGCCTCTTGGCTGGCATGTTCCTGTTCACCCACCGCGTACGGCATTTTGGCCAGCACCCCGGCGATGGGAGCACGAATTACGGCACTATCCAGGTCGAGGCGGGCCTGTAGCAGCGTCCGCTCCGCCGACGACATCGCCGCACGTGCCGCCGCCAACGTCACCTCATTGACACTGATGCCGCCCAGCGCCCCGGCCAGACTTCCCTGCATTCCCTCCATCACGCTGCCCATCAGCGTCATCGCCTCCAGTTGCGCGCCCACCAGATCCATACCGGCCCCGGCCAGATCCTGCAACGCCTGGAGGCAGGTCTGCGAGTCACCGATAAAATCCGGCGGCAAAGTGGACGGCAGCTCGGTGGGCCAGGAAGTGGGCCAGGAGGTAGTCGGCGCACTCGGACTTGAATCCGGAGAGCCAGACGGGCTGGGATCAGGGCTGGTCGGAGCCGAGGTGGGGGGCGCTGTGGGCGACCAACTCGGCCAGGTGGTAGGCAACTCCGTCGGCATCTCACTTGGCAACTGCTCCCCCAACCAGCCGCATTCGGTAGTCAACCGTTGATACGCCGTACCCGCAGTCTGTTGCGCCTGCTGCATACTCGCCGCCAACTGCTGCATCTGCTGTAGCGCCTGCGTGAGATCCATCGTCTCGCCACCTTGGCCACCACCAGCACCAGTCAGCGCATCGCTCATGTTCCGCGCCGCCTCCAACTGCGATAGCGAGTATCTCGCGCGGTCATAAGTCGCCTGCGCTGAGTCCAGTGCTTGCCAAAGACCAGTATCGTCGATCCGAGCGATGGGTTGCCCTGGAGACACTTCGTCACCAAGCGCTACGTAAACCTCCAACACTTCGGCGTCAATGGGAAATGACAGGCTGGCCTGGTTCGATTTCTCCACCGTGCCCTGGATGGTGACTACCTGTTCCACCGTGCCAAACGCGGCGGTGGTGGTTACCCAGCGGGGCGGCTCATAGCTGAGATTGCGCACCAGCGCGATGCCACCTGCCACCGCCCCCACGATCAGCAGCGACATAATCGTCAGATATACCGGCACTTTGATGCCGAACCCATCGGCCGATCTGACCACCCATGTCTTGAATCTGTTCATTCTCACTCACTCCGCAACGCATCAATGGGAGCCATCTTCGCCGCTCGGGTCGCCGGGTACACCCCAGCGATCACCCCCACCAGCGCCGACACTCCAAGCGCGATCATTGAAGCCGGTATCGACACCACCACCGGCAATCCGATAAGACCGGGGATGATGGCGCTCGCCAGGTAACCCAACGCCAGCCCCAATGCCCCGCCGAACAACGCCAAGAACACCGCCTCAGCGAGGAACTGGTTACGAATAGACGACGGCCGGGCTCCGAGCGCCTTACGTAATCCGATCTCTTTCACCCGTTCTGTGACACTGACCAGCATGATGTTCATCACCCCGACACCGCCAACCAGTAGCGATATGCCCGCCAATCCGGTTAGCAGCAGCGTGAGCAATGTGGTGACAGACGACACCACGTCCATGATGGATTGCAAGCTGGTGATGCCGAAATCCGGGCTGGTCTCTGGCAATCCGTGACTGGTGAGCAGCGCGGCATACGTCTCCTGGTACGCCTGCGACAACTGCTCCTCGGTGGCCACGGCCACATAGATCACCGCTACCTTGTTGGTGCCGTTCATCAGTCGCTGCGACTGGGTGGTCCACGGCATCACCACCAGGTCGTCTTCACTCATCAACCCCATGGAACCCTGGGTGAGCAATACCCCAACCACGGTGTACTGTGCCGACCCGATGAGCACCGAGTGACCCACGGCGTCCTCGATGCTGCCGAACAGTTCGTTGGCGGTGTTCGCACCCAGCACCGCCACGGCAGCGGCGTCGTCTAACTCCAACTGGGTGAAGAAACGCCCGGCGGCGAGGGAGCGAGCCCGCACCATAAGCCACTCCGGAGACGTACCGTACGCGGTGGTCATCCATTGATAATCCCCTGCGGTGACGGTGGCGCTGGTCATCATGATGGGGGCGACGGCGGCGATGTCCGGGGCCACCTCCGAATCGGCGAGCACCGTGGCATCATCAACGGTCAGGGTGCTACGTAGCGCGTTACCACCGAACATCACGTTTCCGGAACCAGGCATCACCACCAGCAGATTGGAACCCAGCGCCGAGATGCGGTTGGTGATCTCCAGCTTCGCTCCTTCACCGAGGCCGATGGTGAGGGTCACCGAAGCGATGCCGATGAAAATACCGAGCACGGTGAGCAGCGAGCGCATCCGATGGGAACGGATCGCCTCAAAAGCGGTGGCGACGGTCAAAGTCCAGTTCACGATGTCACCGCCTCAGCGGAAGTCGGCGCTTTAGATGCGGCTTCAGCGGCTACCCCGCCGGTTTTCCCGGCTTTCGCCGCGCCGTCGGTGTTGCGTTTCCGCGTCCGTTTGGATTTCGGTTGCGCCGAATCGGAGGTGATCTG
>JAIRRM010000185.1 GCA_031255975.1 Propionibacteriaceae bacterium
AGCCTGACGTGGACATGCACGGGGTAATCACCGATGCGGTGCGTACCACCGTCGCCACCGCCGGACGTACGGTGTCATTCTCGGCGTTGACCATCGCCTGCG
This sequence comes from Propionibacteriaceae bacterium, assembly GCA_031255975.1. GTDB lineage: Bacteria > Actinomycetota > Actinomycetes > Propionibacteriales > Propionibacteriaceae > WRGV01. The sequence goes on from JAIRRM010000185.1 coordinate 103, forward strand.
CCCTGGCGGGTCTGTTCTCCATGGAATCAGCCATCTTCAAGACCATCGCCTTCGGGGCGGTAGTGGTGACGGTGCTGGCGGTCGCCACCGCAGTCACGTTGGTGCCAGCCGTGATTGTGTTGCTCGGCAACACGTTGGTGCGTCCGGCGCTGGTTTCGCGCATTCCTGGCTTGAAGCAGTTGGCAAAAATGATGGGCGATTCGTCGAGCGACCACGGTGTGTTCTCGCGCTTGGCCAGTTTTGTGCACCGTCATCCATGGATCATCATGGCGGCGGTCTCTGCCATCTTGGTAGTGATGGCGTTGCCGATCCGCGACATGAGGGCCCGTTCCACATTCGAGGAGTATCTACCGGAGGATACCCCGGTGACCGCGGCATACGATATCGTGCAGCGGCAGTACCCGGTGCTGCGTAGCCAGTCCATCGTCGTTGTCGCCGACACTACCGCCGACCAGGCGTTGCCGCTTTATCAACATCTCGCGAGCCTGCCCGGTGTGGATTTTGCGATGCCACCGCAACCGTTGGCGTCCGACCCTACCCGTAGCGTGGTTTCGGTGCATGTGAACGTGCCGGATCAGGTGGGCGATGAGATCACCGACATGGTGGTGGCGTTGCGGGAACGCAGCGATTTTGACCCCGGATACTCCATCATGGTGGGCGGTGCGGCGGCACAGCAGTACGATCTGGTGCAAGCCGTCTGGGCGGATGCTCCGGTGGCGGGTGCCATAATCCTGGTCGCGGTGTTGGTGCTGTTGTTCTTGATGACGGGTTCGCTAATCGTGCCGCTCAAAGCGCTGCTCATCAACTCGCTGTCGTTGCTGGCGTCGTTGGGGGCCACGGTGTTCATCTTCCAGCACGGGCTATTCGGTATGCCGAAGGTGATGGGGTTGGAGACGTTCATCATCGTCTGCGCTGTCTCGTTCGGATTCGGCCTGGCCATGGACTATGAGGTGTTCCTACTTGCTCGCATCAAGGAGTATTGGGACGCCGGGCTGAGCAACGACGAGGCGGTGGAGCGTGGTTTGCAGCGCTCCGGGCGCATCATCACGTCGGCCGCGGCGATCATCGTAGCGGTGTTCATCGGATTCTCCTTCGGCGACATGGTGGCCATCAAGGAGATCGGTGTGGCGTTGGCGCTCACCGTGATGGTAGATGCCACTTTGGTGCGAATGCTGCTGGTGCCCGCTACCATGACGCTGCTGGGGCGCTGGAACTGGTGGGCACCGAAGCCGTTGGCTTGGCTGTACGAAAAGTTCAAGATTATCCACTAGCATCGGGTATCCGAAAGCGCTTGGCGAGTTTTTGAGGGACGGCCTTCAGGGCCGAAGCGACTAGGAGCCTATCGATATGGCATCGACACAGTGGCCCCCAGTAGTGGGGGTGGATACGCCGCTGCCGGTTTTCCTGTGTCCGGAAGTGGGGCGCGGGTTGCTGGTATTGCCAGAAGCCGCGACGGAGGAGCAGTTTTCCGAGACCGAGGAATGGCTGACAGCCGTCGGCTGGACGATCACCGAAACGGTGAGCGGAGTGAACGCGGACGGCGCTCAAGTGGTGGAGCTTACCGCTGCGCCGACCGGGGTGCTTACTATAGAAGCGCTGTCTGGGGCGGAAGAACAACTCTCCGAACTGGTCAAACTGTCGTAGTGTTGCTCGACTTGCCGTAGCATGTGAGCATGGCAGTGGTGTTGCGTCCTGTACAGGGCACCGACATGGATGCGATGTTCGGTATGCTTTCCGACCCCGATTCGAGGCAAATGGCACCGTTTGTGGCCATTGACTTCACTACGCGAGTCGAGTTTGACGCTCGTATCGCGCAGTTGCAAGCCGATCCCAGCATCAAGCTGTACTCGATGATGGCAAGTGGGCACTTCGTGGGCGCCATTATGACGTTCAACGGTCCCGCCGGTCGTGAGGTGTTCTACTGGATTCGCCGAATCGCTTGGGGACGAGGGTTGGCTACCGAGGCTATGGCTCGGATGCTGAATCTCGACCATACGCGACCGATTTACGCGCATGTGCTCTCCACCAACCCGCGGGCGCTCGCGGTGCTGGAGAACTGTGGTTTCGCCGAGGTCTCGCGTCGAGACGCTACCGAGACTCCGGCCCCCGACGACGAGGACATCCTGCTCGTCAGGAACTAAGCTATGGGTGGTCTGCTGGCCCCGTAGCTCAGTGGATAGAGCAGTGGTTTCCTAAACCATGTGTCGGGCGTTCGAGTCGCCCCGGGGCCGCAAGGTGGCGCTGGTATACGACTCGAAGGGCCGCTGGTTCAGGATGCCGTGAGACGGTTCGATGGACTATAGGGCTCCCGCACCTGCACTGTCGGGGGTCACCTCGTCAAACTGTGAGACAGTCCGGTGGACTATAGGGTTCCCGCTGGTTCTGAAACGGGATGGCCCGGTGGACTGTCGGGCGGAGACATTTTGAGTCGCAGCGAGTTGTGACGCCGGTGTCCGCGTGCGGGTTAGGCTGTCGGTGTTAACTGCCGTCTTCGGCAGATCCGCCACTCTTTTCCAGACGACAGGCGTCCGAACCGTACCGGTGCGGTGGAAGGGGAGGCACATATGACCAGCGGTCTCGAAGCCCTCGCCAGATCGTTGACCGGCGAGCCCGTGCCGCCACCGGAAAATGAGACTCGGCTGGATGACGCCATCGCCGTGATCGCTTGGCTGGAACAAGCCGGTTGGACGCACGAGCGCATCGCCACGGTGCGCCGTAGCCGCGAGACGACGGGGGAACGTTGGCCGCTGCCGGTATCGCCTGACGAATACGCTCCGATTGGTGCTGCCCGGTTCGCAGCCGCCCGTGCCGCAGTGGTGGCGTCGCTCGCTCCGCCCAGTACGCGGGTGCGTGACGCCGCGACGCCGCTGGATGACGCCACCAGACGGCTACTGGCCGAGGCACCGCCACACCACGGGCCGGTCGGGTGACGGGTGTCGTGCCCATTTGACGCCGTACCCCTTGAAGCCGTAGGTAAGCCTGTTCCGTGACCTTCCAAGGCGTTTTTTGGCGGCTTGGGTGAGTATGTGCCCTTTAACGCCGCGGGTAATCCCATTCTGCAAAAGCGCGGGTAATCCCCTTTCTGCGACGGTTCGTGTCCACTCGTGACTATGCCGTCCTTGTGCCTATGTCGGTTATGTGCTCATGTGCTCTCCCTCCCCGCTACGCCGCCGCGTGCTGATGTCAGCTTCATGGTTAGGTAAGTGCTGCGCTGGTGTCATGCGGCAAGCCGGGTTACTCCACGATCACCGTGATGGTCATGCCAGCCGCGGCGGCTATGGCGATAGCTTCCATACGGCGACAGGCGACGATGATAAGCGCGCTGCTGTTATCGCCCATGACGCCGCCGGAGCCACTATCAGGCAGTGCGGCGACTCGCACCCCGGCGGCCAGCGTCTCGGCGTAACCTTCCGGCGCAACACCAACCAGGGTGACCAGAGCGCCAGGGTTGAGTAACCCCAGCATGGCCGGGTCACGGATACGCACCGGCACCAGCACCTCGACTCCCGTGTCGCCGCGAATCGCCGCCGTGGTGAACAGCGCGGTTGTCAACGGTACCCCGGTAGACACTCGCCCCACCGTCGTCCGCCCGAGCGCGGCGTCCAGCGAGGTGATCGCATCCGGTGGTATTAACTCCGCTGGCCAGCGCGCCAACGCCACGTCTGTGCCGCTCACCTGGGTGCCGGGTGCGATGTCGCCCACGGCCACCACCACGAAAGCGGTAGGCCCGCGTAACGCCGTAGCGATGGTGGAAATGCCGGCCAGCAGGGCGATAGCCAGGGCCATCAGCCCCAACCCGAGACGATGCCACCGGATCAGCCGGATGACCCCGGCGATATTGAATCTCTGCACACCCAGTCTCTAGTGAAAACCGATCCAAACCGGCCAGCATTTTCCAAACTGTGGATAACTATTTGGTAACAGTCGATTGCGATCCTGGTCTGTGGATAACTATCAGCCCCGCCTCGGTCACAATGGCATCCATCGCTACGTCATGTGCCTCACTGGGCACGGTGTCGTATACCTCGTCCTCATTGAGCAGCAGAATCCGTAGCGCGTCTGCCCGGCCATGCGGCAACGCCCGGTCGTACCAGCCGCCGCCGGTGCCGATTCGAGAGCCGTCGCGTCCGCCCGCCAACCCCGGCACGATGACGAGATCGGCCAGCGCCAACGCCTCCGGCCCCAATACCGCGCCGGTCGGTTGCGGTATGCCGCGTCTGGTCAGCGATGTCTCGCCGTGATACCAGGCCCACCTCGGCTCCGGGACGCTACCGCTGGATTCAGCCCCGGTTTCTATCACCGGGGCCAGCACCAACGCCCCTAAGTCGATGAGCAAATCCGCGATGCCCTTGGTGTCCGGCTCGGCACCGTATGACAGGTACGTCGCCACCACCAAACCGTCCAACGGTCCCGATTCGTCCACCACGGCAAACAGGCTGGAACCGTCCTCTGCGGCGTCGCTCGCATCGTTAGCCGTGGCCGATCTTGCTGCGAGTTCCTGTGCCACCACCGCGACATCCACGCACCGCAACACATCCCGCTGCTGCTTGATGGTTTCGTCAAGGTTCGCGCGGGAGGCGAATGTGGCTCGACGTAGTTCCAGCTTTGCCGCAGTGGTGTTCGTCTCAACGGTGGACATGCGTTTATGGTAGATGGCATGGCGCTTTTCACACAGCGGGCCAGCGATGACGACACTGAGACCGTGACGCACACTTCCCCGACACTTCCCACCCCGCCTCCGGTAGACGCCGCAGGCCGTCGTTTGCTTACCGACCACTGCGACTATCTGCTGGAACTCACCACACCACAGCCCGAGTTTGGCATCAAGCTATTCGACGCGCTGGGGCTCACCCTTTGCGAGAACATCAAAGGGGACGGCAACGTGCCGAGTGCTGACTTGGCTGAAGCCGACGGTTACGCGATACGGGCTAGCGACACCGAGTACGCAAATGAAGACCTACAAGCCGTAGGGCAGTTGGTGATGCTGCCGGTGGTGGAGCAGGCCCCGGTACTGGTTAAAGGCACGGCGGTACGGGTTACCGCGGGCGAGCCGATGCCGTTGGGTGCCGATGTAGTGGTGCCGCTGGAACTGACCGAGCAGCGCGCCGACGAGCACATCGCGCTGCTCCGGGTGATGCAATCCGGTGAGTGGGTGCGCCCCGCCGGTGCCGATGTGACCGATCGTGAGGTGTTCGCGCACAGCGGTCAAATCATCACCGAAACACTGCTCGGTCTGCTCGCCGCCGCCGGGATGGACCGCGTGTTGGCGCGCCCGGCGGCTCGGGTATCGGTGCTGAGTTTTGACGATGTGGCCGATCTCGAAGCTGTCGGTACCACGGATCGCCGAGGTCGTCATCTGCGTTCTGCGTGTTCTTTCCTCATCAGTTCAGCGTTACGTAACGACAACGCGACGGTGTGGCGTACCGACATCACGGATCTTGACCTCGAAGGACTGCATGAACCCATCGACTCGGAGTTGGTGCGCTCCGATCTCATCGTCGCCACCTCCGCCGTCGGCATCGCAGCGGTACGCGACGAACTGGCCCGATTGGGAGCCGTCGACTGCTGTCGCGTCGCCATGGAACCTGGTGGCGATCAGGTGTTCGCGCTCATTGGCGAACGCAAGGTGCCGACGTTCTTGCTGCCAGCCGACCCGGTGGCCGCGTTCTTCAGCTACCACATGTTTGTACGCCCGGTGCTACGCAAACTGATGGGGACGTTGCCACATCGACCCCAGCCCAAGTTGTGTTTCGCCAGTGACGATATGGTGTCGCAGGCCGGGGTGTTCGAGCTATACCCGGCCAAGGTGCGCCAGGCCGGTGGCCGCTTCATCGCCACACAGTGCGGCAGGCGTGGGCTGAGCACGCTTGCCGACCTGGCGCAAGCTAATGCCATCGTCGCGTTGCCGGAGGACAAAGCCGAGGTGAGCGCCGGTGAGCCGATTCAAGCCTGGGAGTTTTGAGAACGCCACTGGGGCGAACGCTTCTTGAGGTGGACTCGCGGTGTACCTGGTGAAATCGCGGGGTTTGTGTGTCGCGCTGCCGCTCCTGGTGTCACGATAGTCGCGCGGTTTTGGTTGCCCTTGGTTCAGCCATCGGCCACGGGGATTAAGGGACGGCGGTGCTCACCCCCAATCTGTTGCCGCTCGGCTTGTCGGCTTCGGCCCAAACGCCACCAGGCGATAGCGTGGAACGTATGAGCATCGGCGGCATGGTTTTCGGCCTCATCGCAGTGGCGTGGCTGCTCTACCTACTGCCTTGGTTCTTGCGCCACCGCAACCAGGAGCAACTCGATCCAGCGGCGGCTGATCTCGGCGAGCAGATGCGTTACGTGCGGCGGGGTCGTGAGCAACGCATCGTCACCCCCGATCCAGTTGTTGATCTAGAGGTGTCCACCCCGCTGTTGCGTAATGCGGCGCGGCATCAGATCGAAGCCGAGGCGCGTACCGCGGTACGTCGTCGTCGTATCGGTCTTATCGCCAACCTGGTGCTGCTGTTGGTAACCGTGACGCTGCCATTTTTCGCGCCGGTGACGCCATGGCTACGGTTGGTGGGGCCGGTGTCGCTGCTGGGCTGGCTGGTGATCTCGCGGGCCAGCGTGGTCATCGTTGGCAAGCGTCTACGGCAACGGATGGCGCTGCTGGAGCGCGGTTGGGAGGAAGCCACCGTCTTGGTGTCGCTGCCGGAGATTGCCGCCCCGGAAGGCAACGAACTGTCGGTGGAACTGTCGGGGGTGATTACCCCGATGGCGTCGCTGCTTGACCCGGTGCCGATCACACCGGCTACATACCTCAATCGTCCGTTGTTGCCGCGTTCGATGCGGACGATTGACCTCGCCCCGCCATCGGCTTGGAAAGGGGTGCCGTTCGCACCGCTTACCGGAGGTGGTGAGCAGGAGGCACTGCCGGATAACACGGTGGGGCTGGATGGGCTGGCCACGGATCACGAGCGGGCCGTAGGGGAGTGACGCCCGGCTGCGCCGGGAATGTCACCGCCGTCGGCTAGCGTGATGGCAGGAGGTTCCGATGGCGATGACAACCGATTTCATCGAATACGTATGCGAGCAGGCGAGCGGGCCGTGGGAGTTGCGGTGCCGCAAGATGTTCGGGGAGTACATGGTGTACGTCAACGACAAGCCGATTCTGCTGGTGTGTGACAACACCGTGTTTGTGAAGCTGCTGCCCGAGGTGGCTGCGGTGTTGCCCGATGCTGAGACGGGGTTCCCGTATGCGGGGGCCAGCGAACACTATGTGATGCCGGTGGATGATAGTGAGGCGATGGCCCGGGTGATCGAGGTGTTGGAACCGATTATCCCGGTGCCGAAACCCCGAAAGAAGCGGGTGGCGTAAGAAGGCGGATCGGCGGGCTTGCCTCGGCTCTCAACCGCCGGGAGTTGGCGCGCTGCAATTTCGATGTGTCGCGATGAGCTTAACCACCGCCATAAGTCGTCCGTCGCTTAGCCGTGCTTTTGCTGGGGAGAGGATGACGACCACGCAAGTGGTCGTGTGTTGGTTGAGTCGGCTCTACCGCTCCAATGTCATCGTGGAAATGGAGGGTCGGAGTGTCAGGAGTATCTTCTGAGCCCGTCCTCTCAATCTGATTATTTTCAACACCGAATAAATGGCAGTAGCGTGTTACCGACATCAGCCCCTTTCTTCGTGAAGTCCTTTGACGGATCTCAGCTTAGAAAGGTGTTGTGCTTCGGTTTAGAATCCGGGGTTTGGTTCGGATCGTAATGGCTAGGTGTACAGTGCGTCGTAAGTGCAGGATTGATTCGCAGGAGTGTTGCGTAAATCTTGCGGAAGTGAGGAGGATCCTCATGAAGAGTTCAGCTACAAGGAAGTATCGGTTCGCCGGGTGGGTGGCGTCTGAGTCCAGCAGAATTGAGCGTCCGAATCCTGAGGTGTCTGTGTGGGCTGGTGGAGCGTTCGGTGTCAGGTAAGCCTAGGGGTGTTGTTGTGAGGGTGATGTCGGCGGGTCAACGTGTTTTGTGGGTGTCTCGTGCGGGTGTGTGCGGGTTGCTGCTAGCGGCGCTGTCGACTATGGGGGGGTGTTCGTCTGCTCCCGAGGAGCCGTCGGTGAATCCGTATGCGGATCGGATTCAGGATGCGCGTGACAGGGCTCCGAACGAGTTCATTCGCCAAATCTTGGAAGATGGGCTTGTTACGGAAGCCGAGTATGCGGATATGCGCCAACGGGTGGTGGACTGCGTTCGAGACAGCGGCAGCAGCATCGTCACCTACTACGAACAAGACGAGTATGGCCGTTGGTCTCTTGCACAGGAGTACTGGGGTGAGCCGAGCGCTGTAGACCTGCAGATCAGCGGCGATTGTTCCCACGAGTGGACGGGGGTTGCGGAATCCTTGTATTGGGATATGCGCTCCAATCCTAATAATGAGGATTGGGATGATTTGGTGGCTCAGTGTTTGGTGCGGCATGGTTTGGTGCCGAAGGGTTTCACGGGCGAGGATTACGTTCAACTTCAGGATGAGTATTCGGCACTTTTTATGGAACTGGTGCCTGGTTCCTGGGAAGAGATCGTCTCTCCTGACGGCACAGGTACGCACTATAGCTTTATCCCTGATGATCCGTTCAATCTGCCAGAGATCCCACCGATGGCATTGCCCGGCGGGCATAACATGGAAGAGCCAGAAGTACGAGCCTGCGTGAGTGTGCCCCTGCGATAAAACAGGCAGCGATCAACGAGGAACCACGCTACGGCTTCTGCGGATCCCCTGGTTCGCGCGGCTACTCAGTGTCATGCCCTGGGTTGACCTCTCCGGCCACCCCGACACCCAAAACGGATTGCGATAGACCTAGACGCTCTTCCCGTCATCGGCATGGTGCGACCTGCGAAGTCACGAAACCGTGGCGCGGAATAATCCGTTCAGAGGCTCCCATCCAGGTGTGGCGTTGATCGGCAGAGCATCGGCTTGATCGGAGAGTTCCGCGAGAGCCTCTTGGATGTATGAGTCCAGCTCGGGAATGCGCTTCCCCAATCCAAGCTCATAGGCTTGCGTCTTCACAGTCAGGAGGTCGTTCAGGACTGGCCGTAGCGTGGGCGGAAACAGCGCGTCCGCCAAGTCAACGAACGGCATCGGCGGCGGCGTGCCACGCTCCAGCACCCAACGGCAGGCCAACAGCGGGCGCAGCGCATAGAAGTACTTCTTCAGCTTCACCTGGTCGGCGCGAAGGTAAGCCTTCTCGTTCGACGTGGCGGTGTTGAGGTAGTGGAAGGCCGCCTTCTTCGGCGAGAAATACGCTGGCAGCAGCTTACGTATGGTTTTCCAGAACTCAGTGGTGCGGTAGCAGATCGGGGACGCATCCCACTCAAAGATCGTTGGGTTGGACGAGTGAAGCAACGCCAACAGCTTGGGTAAGTCCCAACCGGAGAGATCGAAGACGTGGTTGGTGCTCATCTGCTCAATGACATCGCGCTGCTTGTCGAGGCGCAAATAGTGATCCAGCGGATGCACATAGACGAACCGGACATCATAATCGGAATTCGGCGAAGCGAAACCCCACGCCCGACTGCCCGATTCCACCGAGAACAAAACTCTCACGCTGTATTCGCACTCGATGCCAGTCAGTCGTCCATCGATCTCATGCCGGACGTCACTCATCGGTCTGGTTCTCTCTCGTCGAGTCTGTTCGATCTGAAGCAGTTCGGCGATGTCGGCGGCTTCGATCCGTCACGCCTCGTCATGCTCCCGCCGTCGCCAAGGATCCGCCTCATGATGTGGCTGACGTTCGCGACAGTCGTGGCATACAGACCGCAATCGCCCGCTGCGACAGCCAGACTGTGCCGCCCCTCGCTCTGAGTTGAATCCGGCTTACTCCCTAGCGACAGTAGACGATCATCTCACCGTTCTCCTGTGTCATGGCTCCATTCTGTCAGGAGGCAATGACAATTAGGGGGTGCGTGACGCGCAGAGACCACACCAACCCCACCATCACAAGGACAGGGTTGGAACATCGAACATATGGTGGAGCATAGGGGACTCGAACCCCTGACCTGTTCGTTGCGAACGAACCGCGCTACCACCTGCGCTAATGCCCCGGTGCTCCATCTCGGAGCGAATGCGAGTCTATCACCGGGGTTCTGGCGGAAAAAACTGTCGCCTTCCACCTGTAGAGTGACTCTTGTCCCCCTGAAGGGTGGCATTGATTACCCGACCGATAGGAAGACCATGGGTTACTTCGATAAACCAACCGATGCGCCGTTGTTGCCAGGGCGTCTCGAACCGATCAATAAAGATCGCATCATGAAGGCGCTCGACTCGCAGGAATACCACTACACCGTCGATGAAGACGGCGACATCTGGGGCGGCTGGGACAGCAACACGTTCTGGTTTGTTTTGATGGGAAGGGCGCAAGAGATCCTGGTGGTTCGCGGTCGGTGGGACAAGCGACTCGATCCGCAGCAGCGTGCTGAGGTGTTGCCCATCCTCGACGATTGGTCGCGGCAGCATATCTTCCCCAAGCCACTCACCGTCACGTTTGAGGAGGACGGCGACCTGCGCGTGTTCGGTGAAGTGTCGATTGACTGTGAGAACGGCATCAGCGATGAGCAGTTGCTGCTGCACATCGAAGCTGGTATCAAGACGAGCCTCGACATGTTCGAGGAAGTGGCCAAGCACTTCCCGAACGCCCGCGACTAGGAGTTATGACCGGTGGCTGAACAACGCGCGTTTCAAGTAGATCTGCATGGAGTGGTGGATCTTTTCGCCCATCACCTCTATTCCAGCCCGCGCGTGTTCATGCGCGAACTGCTGCAGAACGCCGTGGATGCCATCACCGCCCGGTACCACGTTGACCCCGACACACCGGCTAAGGTGTGGCTCAGCACCGCCGCCGATCCGAGGTTGGCCGCCGCCCGGGCCGATTTTGAGATACGCGATTCCGGCATCGGGCTCACTGAAACGGAGGCCGTCGAGTTGCTGGCTACGGTGGGCCGTAGCTCCAAACGCGATGCCGATGTCGAACTGGCTCGTAGTGATTATCTCGGCCAGTTCGGTATCGGCCTGCTTTCCGCCTTCATGGTTTCCGAGCAGATCGAGTTGTACGCCCGTAGTGCCCGCGATCTGGCGGCGGCACCGATTGTGTGGCGCGGCTACGCCGACGGCAACTACGAACTGCAATCAATATCCCTCGACGAATACATCGCGGCGCGTGGCGATGCCGACCCCGGTTCACTGGTGCGGCTACGCGCCCGCAAAGAGCAATCCCACTGGCTCTCACCAGAAACCATTCGCGGGCTCGCCAGCGATTACGGCACCATGTTGCCGGTCGAGGTGCTGTATCGCGTCGAGGCGGGTGACGAGGTGCTGTGGGATCGTATCAGCCAGAGCGAATTGCCTTGGCGGGTGTCGTACCCCAGTCACCGCGAGCGCGCCGCAGCGCTGTTCAACCTCAGCCAGAATCTGCTCGGGTTTCGTCCGTTAGCCGTCATCGACCTCGATCTTCCCGCCGCAGGTGTCACCGGAGTGGCATTCGTGTTGCCCACCGCGGTGCCACCGTCTGTCAACACCGCCAACCGGGTCTACATCAAACGGATGCTGGTGGGCGACAAAGTGTCCGGGTTGCTGCCGAACTGGGCGTTCTTCGTACGCTGCGTCATCGACTCGTCCAGCCTGCGTCCCACCGCCAGCCGCGAATCGCTTTACGAAGATGAAGTGCTGCTGGCCACCCGCGAGGCACTGGGCAAGCAGATCATCACCTGGGTGGCGAAGTTGCTCGCCGAGGACTCCCAGACCCGTACCGAGTTCGTTCGCACTCACCACCTGGCCATCCGGCAGTTGGCGTTGACAGATGACGAGATGCTGGAACTTGCCATCAAGGTGTTACCGTTCGAGACCACACTCGGCAACGCCACGCTGCAGGAGTTCGTCGAGGCCGAGGGGCAAATCCGTTACGCGGCCACCGTAGATGATTACCGCAGGGTGGCAGCCGTCGCCCGGGCGCAACGGGTGGGCATCGTCAACGGTGGTTACGTATACGACGCAGATCTGCTCGATAGAGTGGCCAAGGCACACCCCGATTGGAATGTCGCCCCGTTCCGTACCGAGGACGTGGAATCCGCGCTCACCGAACTCGACCCCGCCGAGGAGTTGGAGTACATCGAACTGCTGCTGGTGGCCGCCGCCGCTCTCCAAGACATGCGCTGCGAGCCCGCGTTACGTTCCTTCGAGCCCAGCGACATGCCGGCACTGTTTGTCACCGACCAGGAGGCCGAGCACCAACGCGCCCGCGACAACGCCAAGCGTGATGCGGAGGGGTTGTGGGGTGATGTGGTGGGTTCATTCGGCCACACCAACGCCACCCGGAAGCTGGTGTTGAACTCCGCGAACGAATCAGTGCAGTTGCTGGCCCGAGTCGCCGACCGCGCGGTGCAGGCCGCGGCGATACGCTCGCTCTACATCACCGCCCGACTCTCCGCTGGCGAGCCGTTGCGCCGTAGCGACGCGCAGGTGATGAATGAGGCGTTGCAGGCGCTCATCCATTCGGCGTTGCCCGGCAACCAGTAGCAACCGGTAGTAACCAGTTCACTCCATACCTCAAGTAGAGGAGGCCCCCGACCCATGGCCCGTACCGTAGCCGAAGCTAACTCCATCCTCGCCCGCATCGAGCACATGCCGTTCGGCCCCGCGCGCACCCAGGCGGCGGCCACCGAGGCCGCCCGTGTCGAGGCGGACGGCCCCGAACAGTGCCTGGCGTACTCGCTCAACGTGCTCATCGCGTCGTACACCTTCACTGGCGAGCAGGAAAAGGCATACGTGCCGTTCAGCCGACTGGTCAAGCTGTACGACACCCGTCCCGATCTGTTCGACGAAAAGGATCACTACGATCTGCAATGGGCGTTCAAATGGATGGTGAACGGTCTTTCTTCCTTCCCCGGCGTCAGCGCCGAGCGTATTGATGCCGCCATCGCCGATATGGAATCCCGCTTCGGCGTGGATGGCATCGGTGCCAAGACGGTGATCCGCTCCCGCTACTTCTGGGCATTGCACCGCTACGGTAAGGACGCGGCGGAGCCGTATTTTCAGAAATGGCTTGTCACGCCGAACGACAATGTGTTCGGTACTGAATGCGACATGTGTACCTGCAACACCGACGTGTTTCATTCCATCGAAGCCGATGATTGGGAAGACGCGCTGGCGAAGTTCGACACCGCGCTGGCCGACCCGGAGAATCCGTCGCGCTGCTTCCAGGAGCCGGCGGCCATGGGGAGCGCGCTACTGCCGTGGTTGGCACGACGGGGTCAGCCAGGAGACGATGACCGTGCCCGCACCCTATACCGCCGGGTGCGGGAACAAGCCGATGCCGACCCCACCGATTTTGTGGCGGTGTTGGGGCGGATGGTGCAGTTTCTCGCCAGCAGCGGGCACCCGAAACGGGCGTTGCGTTACCTGGAAAAGAACTCAAAATGGCTTGTGAAAGCCGAATCCCCCCTGGAACGGTTACAGTTCGTCTCCCGAGTCGCAGGTGGCTTACGGCTGTTGGTGGAGCACTACGGTATGGGTGACACGGCGGTGAGCATCAGCGAGGTGCCTGCCGCCACCGTCTCCGAACTACATCAGTGGACGGCGCGTGAGACCCGCGCCATCGCCGCCGAGTTCGACGCGCGCAACGGCACCGCCACCGTATCGCAACGCGCGGAACAGGTCATGGCGGCAAATCCCACCGGGCGGGTGCTCGACCTCACCTTGCGACTGGAGCCGGACGGCGCGGATACGGATGGCGCACAGCAACCGATCACAGCCAGTGTGACCACTTTCCCGGGAGCCGCCGGAACGTTCGATCCGACGGTGGCGAACAGCGGCGAAACAGCCGGGGCGGCTCTCGCTGCCAACCAGTCAACCTCGGAGCAAGACGCCCAAGCCGCTCTCGACACCGCCGAGGACAAGGCGCGCCACGGCGACGTCGAGGGTGCGGTGTCGCACTACGTGGCGGCGGCGAGCGCCTATCGTGCCGCAGGACGTTTGCGGGATGCCGGGTTTGCCTACGCCGAAGCCGCAGCGCATACGTACAACCTCGAC
>JAIRRM010000200.1 GCA_031255975.1 Propionibacteriaceae bacterium
CGCTCAGGATGCCATCGCCGCCATCGCCGCCGCCTCCGCCGACCTCACCCCCATCATCGTGGTGGGCGCGCCGCTGGCGTGGCGTAACCGGGTCTACAACTGCGCCGTGGTCATCCACCGTGGCGAGGTGTTGGGCGTGGTGCCAAAAAGCTATCTGCCGACCTACCGCGAGTTCTACGAGCGCCGTTGGTTCGCACCCGGTGACGACAACGACACCACCATCACCGTAGCCGGGCAGGAGGACGTGCCGTTCACTCCCCGGCAGCTTTTCACGGCGGCGGACGTGCCCGGCTTCACGCTACATGTCGAAATCTGCGAGGACATGTGGGTGCCGATCCCGCCGTCTGCCGACGCCGCGCTGCACGGTGCCACGGTGCTCGCCAACCTGTCATCGTCGCCCATCACCATCGCCAAAGCCGAAGATCGCAAACTGCTCGCCGCCAGCGCCTCGGCGCGTTGCCTGGCCGCGTACGTATTCGCCGCCGCCGGGCCGGGCGAATCATCCACCGATCTCAGTTGGGACGGCCAGACGTTCGTGTACGAGTGCGGTGAACTGCTCGGCGAATCCGAGCGGTTCCCGATGGGGGCCAGCGGCACCACGGTTGATATCGACGTACGTCGCCTGATTGGCGAGCGGCTCAGGCAGGGTAGTTTCGACGACAACCGCCGCACCGTGGACGAGCGCATTCGCCCCGAACTGGGGGGCTATCTTGAGCACGTCATCACTCTTGATCCGCCGGCTGGTGATCTGGGGCTGCGACGTAAAGTGGATCGTTTCCCGTTCGTGCCGGATGACCCGGCCCGTCTCGCGCAGGACTGCTACGAGGCGTACCACATTCAGGTGTATGGCCTTGCCAAACGGCTCACCGCCATCGGCCCCACCACAAAAGCCATCATCGGAATCTCCGGCGGGCTGGATTCCACCCACGCCCTCATCGTCGCCTGCAAAGCGATGGATCTACTCGCTCGCCCGCGTACCGACGTGCTGGCGTACACCATGCCCGGCTTCGCCACCACCGAACACACCCGCAACAACGCCGCACGGCTGGCCGCAGCTTTGGGCGTCACATTCGAGACCATCGACATCCGAGCGGCGGCCCAACAGTTGCTTACCGACATGGGGCATCCGTACGTCCGTGGCCAAGAGGTGTATGACGTCACATTCGAAAATGTGCAGGCCGGTTTGCGATACGACTACCTGTTCCGGCTCGCCAACCAGCGTGGCGGCATCGTCGTCGGCACCGGCGACCTCAGCGAACTGGCGTTGGGTTGGTGTACTTACGGCGTAGGCGACCACATGAGCCATTACGGCGTGAACCCTGGGGTGCCCAAGACGCTGATGCAGCACCTGATCCGCTGGGTGGTGGCCTCCGGGCAGTTCGACCGGGCGGCGGGCGAGGTGCTGCTGAGTGTGCTCGACACCGAAATCACTCCCGAACTGATTCCCACTAAGCCCGGCGAGAAACCCCAGAGCACCCCCGGCACCATCGGCCCGTACGAGCTGCACGATTTCACGCTGTTCCATGTGCTACGGCGCGGCGACGGGCCGGGGCGTATCGCGTTTCTGGCTGAGAAGGCGTGGGCCGATGCGGGCACCGGAGAGTGGCCCGAGGGTTACCCGGCGGACGCCCGTCCGAGCTATGACTTGGCCGAGATTCGCAACTGGTTGCAACTGTTCTATCGCCGCTTCGTGGTGAACCAGTTCAAGCGCTCCACGCTGCCGAACGGCCCCAAAGTCACCTCCGGCGGCGCGCTCAGCCCACGCGGCGATTGGCGAATGCCCTCAGACGTGTCGCCTAAGCTCTGGCTTGACGAACTGGAGCGCGACGTACCGGCTGCCTGATCCGTGTCGGCGGCGGCTATCTGAGCTTCTGGACGACGCAGTTACCGCCGTAAGGTCGGTAGCCCAGTGCCACGTTAATGGAGAGCATGAAATCGTTCTCCTCGGCGTTCCAGGTGTAAAGCCGCTCGCAGCGCGGGTTGGCCTCCGCGAGCGCCTGTAGGTTCAGCGCCTTGATGAGCATTCCGAGACGATGTCCGCGATGCGCGGCCAACACCACCGTCTCCTCCTGATGGCCGAAGGTCGGCTTATCCGGCTTCCAAGCCAGTAGCGTCATGGCGGCCAACTCGCCGGTAGCCTCATGCTGTGCCACGGCGATGAGCCGACGCCAGCCTTTGGCTTTGGCCGCTTCCTGGTCACGACGCACCCGGTCGGCGTCCCACACCTCTTCTTCAAAGCGCAAATCACCCTTGGGCGCGTCGGTATAGATTTTGGTCATCAGCACCGCGTAGCCATCTAAATACTCAGCGGGTACGCAATCATCCCAGACCATCGTCCGGTAACCGAGCGTCTGTGGTTGTGACCCGGCGATGAAGCGTTCCAGAGTGTCTGGGGCCACCGGCAGCGAGCACAGGCTCATCCGCTCCACCTGCTCGAACGTGTATCCGTTGGCTAATGCAAACTGCAAGCCCGGCGTGTTCGCCGGGGCGCTACCCTGCCCGGTGGGGGCCTGGATCTGCTCGCCCGCATCGATGGCGGCGTTAAAGGCACCCTCCCAATTGATGAGCACATCGCGCCCGACGAGGTCGGGATGCTCTTCTGCGAAATGCAGCAGCATGGTGCCGATGCCACGCCGCCGCCACTCCGGATGAACCACAAGCGAGATGTCAACCAACTTCTGATCTTGCATGTTCAGATCGCACTTAATCACGGCGACAACGGAAGCCGGGTCGCCGTCCGGGCCGGACACCGCACACCACCAGCGTCGAATGTTATCGTTTTGGTCGTTGAACGTAATCACGTCATCGATGGCATCCCTCACCGGATCGGTGTTGCCGTAAACCCCCTGATAGTACGCCGTATAGACCGCGTGGGTGCCGTCTTGCAGCCATTTGGTGTCACCCTCGTAGTCGAGCGGTTGTTCGAGTTGGACGATACGGATATCGGTGGGGGCCATACCTTCAGTTTATGGCAGGCCCCTACCCCAAACCCCAGAAATAGCGATCCACCACCGCCACTGCGCGCCGAGAAACCCGCGCCCAATCCTCTAGCAGCGTAGACGCCCCCGCCTTGCCGTAACCCAGCAGCAACGCCACCGCAGCGATCTCGCGGGCATCGGTGGGGATGTGATCGGAGGCGCGGCCACGCACCAGCATGATGGCGTTGCGCATCCGGGAGGCCATCACCCAAGCCGCCATGAGGTCGGCCCCAGCGCCCGGCGTAAACAAACCGGATTTCACCAGGGCATTCAATGCCATCCGGGACGAAGTGACCCGCAACTCGGGCACTTTGGCGGCATGACGCAGCTGCTCCAACTGCACCGTCCATTCGATGTCGGCCAACCCACCCGGCCCCAGCTTCAAGTCGCGGGAATTGATCGTCGCACGGTCTCGATCCCGTTCTCGGGTCGCGCCGCCGCGTTCTCGATCCACTCGCATCTTCAGTTTGCGAATGGCGCGCACCCCGTCATCGTCCAGACCATCAGGGGGCCAGCGCACCGGGTTGATGGCGTCGATGAGCGCAGCTGCCAAAGCTAGATCACCCGCCGCAGCGGCGGCTCGGAGCAGCGCCTGAGACTCCCAGGTGAGCGACCAACGCCCGTAATACGTGATGTAGCTGCTGAGGGTACGCACCAGCGCACCGTCCCGGCCCTCCGGGCGCAGGTCGGCGTCGATCTCCAGGGTGGGGTCGGGGCCGGGGAGCCGAAGCAGTTCACGCATCCGGGCGACGGCGGCGCTGGCAGCCCCCAGTTCGGCGTCCGAGACGCCATCTGGCACCACAAACATGCAGTCGGCATCGGATGAATAACCCAGCTCGCCGCCGCCCCAACGCCCCATGGCGATCACTCCGATGGGTGGGGTATTCGGGTTCTCGCCGGTAGCGATACGCAGTGCGGCGTCGATGGTGGCGGTGGCGAGATCGGAAAGCCCCTGCTCCACCTGGTCGATGCCGATCACACCCGCCACGTCCCCCATGGCGATACGGAACAGTTCGCGGCGACGCAACGCCCGTAACGCTTGGATGGCGGTATCGACATGATCGTGACGATCTACCACGCTGGCGAACACGGTCATCAGATCATCACGGGTACGCGGGACGAGTTCACCGTCAACTCCGGTCAGCCGCAACACCGCCGGGTCGCGGCGCAACAGCGGGGTGGCATA
>JAIRRM010000020.1 GCA_031255975.1 Propionibacteriaceae bacterium
TGCCCGTACTGGTGTTCTGCGTCCGGCGGGCGGGCGGCAACCTTGAGCGCCAGCAACATCACCAAGGCCGCCACCAGGTTGATGACGGATTCGGCGGCGTCGGAAAGCAGCGACACCGAACCGGTGATCCAAGCCGCCGCCGCCTTGGTGGCCATCGTCACCAAAGCGGCACCGATGGACAACCATGCGTAACCGGTGAGATCCCGACCCGAGGGCGCGCGGGACTTAATATGCTCGTCTGACAAGATGACAGCTATATCTTCAGTTTACGGCGATGCCGTCGCTACTTATTCTTACGGGCGTCATCCACGGCGTTCATGAACTCCTCGCCAGCCCATGTTTTCCACTGTTCCATAGTGACCGGGGTTACTGGGGTGTTATCGAGGTTCCAAACCGCCACGTTGCGATACACGGCGATGTGCAGCATCAGGGCGTCTTCAGCCGAGTCGGCGATTTCGTACAGCCTGACAACGCTGAACAGGCCGCCGGCGGTGTCCTCCTTGACTTGCACGTCGGTGTACTCGACCTGCTCAAGACAGGTGCGGGTGGCGAGAGCGAAATCAACCGCGTCGTCATGCTCCATGAACCGAATCGCGACCAGCACATCGGTGCCGTTCAACCCGGTGCTGGTAATGGCATAATCCCGTGCGCTGCTCCCAAAAGCCGTGTACGCCTCGCAGGAGCCGAGGTCGGGCACTATGTCACCGCTGCCGACTTTGATCTCGCCGAACTCTTGCGTATCGGCAAGGCTGGAGGCGAAGCGCTTGAAGTCGGCGGTGGTGACGGGAGCGGTGCCGCGCTGCTTGAAGACCAAGATCGCCGTGGCCACCGCTATGGCGACAACTATCGCCACCGCAAACACCCGCTGCGCCGTAGATGCCTTTTTCGGCACCGGTATGCCAGCGGTGGAAACACCGGTGGACGAGGGCGCTGGATGCAGCGACGACGCCAACAGCGACGCGGTGTACGGGTCGAGGTCAGGATCCGCCGCAGCATCAGCCGAGCCGGGGTCTGCGACTATGGCCGCGGGAGCCACGGCGGGTGGGCCGCTCACCGCGTACGGATTGTTCTGGAGAGACGAAAGGTCGTTGGTAAGCGCATTCGGCGCGTCGGGCAACGGCGGTGGTACGGTTGCGCCGGCGTCAGTTGGTTCTGGCATCCCCGACGTATCGCTCGGAGAGTTCTCTTGGGTCATCGTGATCCTTCCCCCATTGGGCCATGACAGGCCATGAGCCATTCTAGCCATGCTGATTGAAGTTGCATACGGGATAAGCTGAGCACATCGGCAATGATTTATGCCCGCTGGCCCCGATAACTGTGAGGAGCGCACCATGACGATCACCCGGACGGCACTCGCCAAATACATCGATCACACCCTGTTGGCGGTCGATGCCACCCCCGACAAAGTGTCCGCGCTGGCTGCGGAAGCGGTGCGGTTGGGCACATTCTCAATCTGCGTCTCGCCATCGATGCTGCCGATCACCGCGCCGCTGGGGAGTGTGAAAGTGGCGACGGTCGCCGGCTTTCCGTCCGGGAAACACGCCGTAGAAATGAAGGCCGCCGAGGCCGCGCTGGCGTGTGCCGCCGGGGCCGACGAGGTGGATATGGTGATTGACATCGGGCTGGCCAAGGCGGGTGACTTCGCCGGATTGGTGGGCGAAATCGCTGCGGTACGGGGCAATATGCCGGATGAGCGGCTGCTGAAGGTAATCATCGAGTCCGCGGCGTTAAGCGATGACGAAATCGCGCTGGCTTGCCAGGCGGCGGTGCGGGCCGGGGCGCAGTTTGTGAAAACCTCCACCGGATTCCACCCGGCCGGCGGTGCCACGACGCACGCGGTGGCGTTGATGCGGGCCAGCGTTGGCCCCGACATCGGCGTGAAAGCCTCCGGTGGCATCCGCGATTACGCCACTGCCGTCGCCATGATTGAGGCCGGGGCAAGTCGACTCGGATGCTCAGCCTCTGCCGCGATCCTGGCTGCGGCTCCGGCGGACTAAAGACGAAGTTCCCCCGGGCACCGCGCTATCACCTCGGCGTCATGGGTGATTACCAGCAGGGCGGTGGTCGGGCCGAAAGCAGCCCAGAGGTCGCGCATCAGTGCGGCGGCGCTCTCGTGGTCGAGGTGCTCGGTTGGTTCGTCGAGGATCACCAACGCCGGGGCTGGGCGCAGCACCAGTAGTCGGGCGGCGGCGACACGGCGGGCCTCGCCGCCGGATAGGGTTTGGGCGCTCACCTCGCGGGCGAGATCGAGATACGACAACCCGACCCGCGCCAGCGCGGCGGTGATGGCGTCATCGGTGGCCCATGGATTTCCGATGCGGACATTCTCGGCGACGGTAGTGGCGAAGATGTGGGCGTCCTGCGCCAGATAACCGATGGAGTCGTCCGCGATCAGTTCCCCGGCGGCCGGTGGGATCATGCCCAGAATCGTCGCCGCCAGCGTGGTTTTCCCCACCCCGGATGCCCCCGTGACGGCCACCCGTTCCCCAGGGCCAAGCTCCAGGTTGATGCCATGCAGCAGCGGCGGGGCGTCGGGCCAGCCGATCACCAGATCACGCAGCGCGAGCACCGCAGCGGTGGTTTGGGGGGAGGTGGCGTACGAAGAATCCTCTTGCGGAACGGCTTGGGGGGAGGCGACGTGTTGCAAGAGCGGAGCATGGGCGGCCGAAGGGGAACACTCTGCCGACGAATCCGAGGGTGGACGAATACGGGCAGGGTGCTGGGACGTTTCGGCAGCGGCGGCAATCCGGACAGAAGAGAGCGCGGTAATGCTCGCAGGGTCGTGCGCGACTGGAGCCGCCCCCTCGGTGGCACTATCCGGAACGCCCCTATCGGAGGTCTCCGTCACTGTTCGCGCCCGATCCCCCACCCCGACCGGCGCGGCATCCAGCAGCGCCGTGACCCGTTCCAACGATGCTCGCGCCCGGGTCATCACCTGAGCAGCCTTCGCCAGATCGTCGAACGACTCGGCCAGCGCCAATGGGGTGAACACCAGCACCGCCAACGCGGGAGCGCGCAGTTCACCCGTCACCACGGCATCCGCCCCGAATAACAGCGCCGCCGCCACCGCCATACCCATCACCACACTCTGCGCACCCACCGCCAGGCCGCGCGTCCAGGCGGCGCGTTGGTCGGCACGTCGCAGTTGGGCGTCCGCCTCCGCCAGTTTGGCGAACTGCGTCTCACTCGCTCCGTACGCCACCAGTTCCGGTGCCGCCAGCGCTGTCTCATACACCACGTCTGCCATCGCCGCCCGAAGCGGCACGGTGGCCGCGTCATCTCGGAGCGATAGCCGCGCCGCCACCCAGGGCACCACGATCCCGGCGATCACCGCACATCCCAGCAGCACGACGGCGCTGGCGACATCAAAAGTCGCCAGAATCAGCGACGTGCCGAGCACCACCACGCTTGCCGACGCGAAAGGCAACGCCACCCGCACCACCACGTCCATGATCGCCTCGACATCGGCGGTCACTCTGGTGAGCAGATCGCCGCGCCGCGCCCCCAACAGCGTGGTGCGCGCCAGTTTGTCGTACACGCTCAGCCGCAACGCCCCCTGCATATTGAGCGCCAAATCATGCCCACAGAGCCGCTCGGCATAGCGGAACGCGCCACGCGAGGTGCCGAACATCCGTACCGCCGTCGCCGGTACGGTGAGTGCCGCCACCGCTGGATGCTCCGCAGCCAAAGTCAGTAGCCACGCCGATACGCCTAGCAGCGCCACGGACGCGCCGGTGGCCGCCACCCCCAGCGCGATGGCCGCGACGAAACGGGCCCGTCCCCGTGGGATGGCGCTCAGCAGTCGAGTAACGAGACCGATCATGGCGACACCCCAGATTCCGGCTCCGCGAGATTTCGCAGATCGCAGATCGGAACGCTCTTGTCTGCCAACTCAAGTACGGCCTGCCGGTGTGACACGATCAGCGCCGCCACCTTGAGGGCGCGGATGGCCCGTACCGCTTGTTCTTCCGTATCGGCATCCAGACCAGCGGTCGGTTCGTCCAAAACCAACAGACCGGCTGAACCCAGCCGTACCCGCAGCAACGCCCTGGCCAGCGCCACTCGGCGGCGTTCTCCAGCCGAGAGCCCCTCGCCCGCATCGCCAACGTGACGATCCAACGTGATCCCCACCCCACCGGCTACATCCAACGCCTGCCGTAGCTCTGTCTCGGTCGCGTTCGTCCACCCCAACCGCACGTTATCGGCCACCGTGCCGCGTAACATCCCTGGTTCCTGCGCCACGTAGGCAATATCGCAACCGACGCGAACCGTGCCGGAATCCGCCGCCAAGAACCCCATGACGAGCGCCAACACCGTAGTCTTCCCCGCCCCGCTCGGCCCCGTCAGCGCCACCACTTCTCCGGGCGCGACATCGAAAGACAGGTTCCGGATGCCCGCGCCGCCAGGGTAACAGAAAGATACCTCGGCGAACTCCAGCACCCGAGACCCAGTTCTGAGCGCGTCCAAGCCTTCACGGTGTGATTCCGTATCACGCTCCTCCGGGGCTGGAACCGGAACCGGGGTCGCGTCAATCGCCGCGAAGGCCGCATCGGCGGCAGCAGAACCATTCGCCGAATCGTGAAAATGCACTCCCACCATGCGGATGGGCAGATAAACCTCAGGAGCGACCACCAGCACGTACAACGCCGTAGCCAGGTCGAGGGAGCCGTACAACACCCGGAAACCGATGGTGACGGCGATGAGCGCCACCGAGAGGGTGGCGGCCAGTTCCAGCACGAACGCCGACAGGAACGCGACACGCAGTGTGCCCATGGTCTCGCTACGGTGGGCGTTCTCGCTACGGGCCAAGCCCTGCCGGGCGGTGATCGCCCGTCCAAACACCTGCAACGTAGCCAACCCCGAGATGAGGTCGGCGAAATGGTTTGCCAGTCGGGTTTGCACCGCGAAACGACGCTTCACCCGGGTTTCGGTCGTCCAGCCGATGAGCACCATGAACACCGGAATCAACGGCACCGTCACGGCGACGATGACGGCGGACGTGGCATCCCGCAAACCCACCGCCACCCCGGCGATCACCGGCACCGTCACCGCCAGTAGCAACTGCGGCAGGAAACGTCCGAAGTAGCCGTCCAGCGCGTCCAAACCCTGCGTCACCACGCTCACCAGGGTTCCAGGCGAGGTACGTGACGACACCGGGTTGCCCAGTCGGGCCCGCATCACTTCCAGGCGCAGTTGCGACTTCACGTCTGCCGCCGCCCGCTGCGAGACCGCCGTGGTCAACCAACCGAGTAGCCCCCGGGCCGCGAACACCACCAGTAACCACCCCGCGGCCCGCTCCACGCCGTCCAAACTACGGGTCTCGAAGACCCCAGCCACCGTGTCGGCGATCAGGGCGGCCTGTAGCAGCACCAACAGCGCCCGTAGCACCCCTAGCACGGCGGCGGCCACCAGGAATGTCCTGGCAGCCGCCGCACGCCGCATTAACCGTGCGTTGACGGGTGAGGCCATCGCCGGTTAGGCCACAACAGCAGATTCGGCGGCAACCACCGGCTCCGGCTCTGGGGTGGTGTCATCATCGCTCGGCACCCCGGTCACGGCGTTCTCCTCTGGCGGCAGATTCTCCACCGAGAGCCGTTTACGGAACACCCGATATGACCAGATGACATAGCCCAAGACAATCGGCACCAACACGCCTGCGAAGATCGTCATCAGCTTCAGCGTGAGCGGTGAAGACGACGCGGTGACGATGTTCAGCGCGGGGCCACCGTCTGTCGGTTGCATGAACCCCAGTGTGCCGAAGATGGTCACGAAAGCGTTGATGAACAACGTTGCCACTCCCAACCCGGAGCAGGCGAACGCCACTCCCGGCTTGGCTTTCAGCAGCACCGCCGCCAGCAGCACGCATACGATGGCCAGCCCGCCGCTCACCCAGCGCGCCACTTGCGCCAATGACACGCCGTCTAAGTACGGGTTTCCGCCGCTCGGATACGCCAGGTTGCCCCATACCACGTACGCCGTCACCAGCACCGCCGCAGCCGCAGCCGCCAGCGGAGCGAAGCGCTGCACCTTGGTGAGCACCGTGCCCTCGGTCTTCAGGTTGAGGAACTGTGCCCCATGGCTCACGAACAGCACTACCAGCATCACGCCGCCGAGCAGCGGATACGGTGACCCGTCCCGGACGAACAACTGCGGGAACAGCCAATCCGGCCCGAAGGCGGTGGGCAGCAGCGGTTCGCCGTGCGGCCCGGCCACCGTAGGTAGCCCGATGACGAAGTTGGCGAACCCCACGCCCAGCACCAACGCCACCACAAACGAACCGATGGAGGCGCACCAATCGAAGGTGTTCTTCCAGCGTGTCGTGGGTCGCAGCGCGCGGTACTCAAACGAGATACCACGGATGATGAGCCCCATAAGCACCAAGAACAGCGGCAGATACAACCCCGAGAACAGGGTGGCGTACCAGCCGGGGAACGCCGCGAACGTCGCACCGCCCGCCGTCAATAGCCACACCTCGTTGGAGTCCCAGGTCGGGCCGATGGCGTTTACCATCACGCGCCGTTCCTCCGGTTGTTTCCGGCTGAGTACCTGGTACAGCATGGAGACGCCGAAATCGAATCCCTCCAGGAAGAAGAACCCGATCCACAACACCGCGATCAGGCAGAACCACACCACCTGTAACACCGATGGGGTGGGAACATCAAGAATCATGAACATGCCGATCATCCCCTCTCAGTACGCGAACCGCAACGGTCGGTCGTCGTCTTCTTCCGGCGGGGTGTCGCTGGGTATGTCTGGCAGCCCCTTACGTATCTGCTGCAGGAACAACCCCACGACGACCACCGCCACCACGGCGTACACCAAGGTGTACAGCGTAAGCGTCAGTGCGATCTCCAGCGTCGAGACGTTGGGTGACACCGCTCCTTCGGTGGCCAGCACCCCGTACACGATCCACGGCTGACGTCCGATTTCGGTCAGCACCCAACCGCAGAAGTTGGCGATCATCGGCCACAGCGGCATAGACACCATCAGTGCTACCCAACCTTTGGTGAGGCGGGGGTACTCAGCTTTGCGTGCCCGTAGCCACAACAGGCAACTGGCCAACAGCCCCAACAATCCCACGCCAACCATCACCCGGAAGGCGTAGTACGACACATTCAGCGGCGGGATGGGATCAATGGCCTTATTGAGTTCAGCGGCGTAACCGCTCTGTAGCGACGTGCCGTCGCCCCATTGGGTGCCGTCCCAAGTGCGGTAGCCGTTTGCGGCGAACTCAGTTTTCACGTCGTTGACACCCTGTACCGTGGCCCCGGTGTCACCGTAGGCCAGCCACGACAACAACCCGTCAAAGGGCAGCGCCACCTCGAACGTCTTGGTGACATTACCGTCGGAGTCTTTGCCGAACCAGGCGAGAAGCGAGAAGGAACTAGCATCGCTGGAGTCGAGCAAACCTTCGGAAGCTGCCAGCTTCGCGGGTTGATGCTCGGCCTCCACCTGACCCATGAGGTGCCCCGAGCCTATTCCGGCGACGCAGGCGATAACCATCACAGCGGCACCCAGCTTGGCGGCGGCCTGCCACACCGGGCCGTCGGAGCGCGCGGGGGGCACATCGCTACCTTCGGCGCGCATCGCAACCGGAGGCTTCGACTTGGCCCACCAGTACCCGGCCACGCCAAGCAGCAACCCACCGGCCACGATGAACGACGCGGCCAGGGTGTGCGGCAGTGTGGTGAGGAAGAATGGGTTGGTAATGAGCGCCACGAAGTTGTCGAGTTGCGCCCGGCCATTCTCGAATACCGCGCCCGTCGGGTTCTGCATCCAGGAGTTCGCGGCCAAGATGAAGATGGACGAGATGGTGCTACCGATGGCCGTTAGATAGATAGTTGCCAGATGCACCTTCTTGGGTAGTTTGTCCCATCCAAAGATCCATAGTCCAATGAACGTCGATTCCAGGAAGAACGCGATCAAGGCCTCCAAAGCCAGCGGAGCGCCGAAAATGTCGCCGACAAATCGCGAATACTCCGACCAGTTCATGCCGAACTGGAACTCTTGTACGATGCCGGTTACCACGCCGGCGGCGAAATTGATGAGAAATAGCTTGCCAAATAGCTTGGTGAGTCGGAGCCACCCCGCGTCGCCGGTACGCATCCATTTCGTCTGCATCACAGCGACCAGCCAGGTGAGCCCGATAGTCATAGGCACAAAGAAGAAGTGGTACACGGTGGTTATGCCGAATTGCCACCTTGCCAAATCAAGGGCTTCCATGGGATAAACGTTACCCCTTTTGGCTTTATAATGTGCCCGCAAATTGTGTTTGATGCGGCTTATAGTGTTCGGATTACGGTTTGCGATACTCACCTTGAGCTATGGAGAGCGTTTGTACCAGCCGTATCCCCCTGCGGTAGCGCCGCTTAAACGGCCTCAACCGCGCCCTGAACCCGGTGCCCTTAATACGGGATTAGCCTGTTGGATTCATCGCCGCGATGTGCCGTTTAATTCGATGCCCGATCCAGCGCGTCCCGCTTGGTCCTTTTGCGTTGAAAGCCGCTTCCTCGCGTGTCGCATACTCTTTGGCGACCAGCCACCCCTCCGTCATTCCGACCCCCGAGCCAGAACCTCTCCCCCATACCCTCCGTCATTCCGGCCTTCGAGCCGGAATCTCTCCCCCCACCCACAACTAACCTAAAGAACGTTACGAGCGAGTTGGCCCGACGAACTGGGGAAAGCTCAAACCCCGCTCACGCCCCAGAGTGAGCGCCTGCCTGGCTGAAGAGTACGAAGCGGGCACGAGCGCCGCCGCCCTAGCCCGCAAGTACAACCTGCACAAGCCCACCGCCTTGCAGCCTGTCCGCGTCATGTTCGTCTAGAACAACACGGCAGGCAACGGCTGTTGCACAGTAGCGAGTGCTTTACGAATCCCAGGCTGCATCTCCAACAGCAAAGCGGGATTCATGCCCGTGACCTGCTCCACAACCGCCTGAACAAACCCATACCAAAACGCGCCCCACCAACACTCACCGGGTAGTTCTCTACAAACCAATCCGACAACCGGAGCCA
>JAIRRM010000121.1 GCA_031255975.1 Propionibacteriaceae bacterium
CGGAAAACCGTAAGTGTCGTGAAGCTGGAATGCCTTGTCGCCGGACAGAATTGCCGCTTTGGCTCGTTTGGCCTCGGTGGCGGCGGTATCGAACAGTGCGGTGCCCTGGGTGAGAGTACGGCGGAATGTCTCGTCTTCAGCCGCGGCAACGGTCTTGATACGATCCCATTCCCGATCAATCTCGGGGTATGACTCGCTCATGCAGCCGCGTGAGATCTCCAGCAATTCGGTGAGCACCGCGGCGTCCACGCCCAGCAACCGCATGGAGCGGATGGAGCGGCGCAGCAATCGCCGGAGCACATAGCCACGAGCCTCGTTTCCGGGGGTGACACCGTCGGTCATCAGCATCAGCGCAGAGCGGATATGGTCGGCGACCACGCGCATCCGCACATCATCGTCGCGGTTCGCGCCGTAACGGCGACCGGAAAGCTCGCTGGCGAAGTCGATGACGGGACGCACCTGATCGATCTCGTACATGTTCTCCACACCCTGCAACAGGTACGCGGTGCGTTCCAACCCCATACCGGTGTCGATGTTCTTGGATGGCAGCGGCCCGATGATGTCGAAATCGTCCTTGGCGCGCACCTTAGAGAGGTTTTCGGTTTGGAACACCAGATTCCAGATCTCCAGGTAGCGGTCTTCGTCGGCTTCGGGGCCGCCGTCGGGGCCGTACTGCGGGCCGCGATCAATGTAGATTTCGGAGCAGGGCCCGCCGGGGCCGGGGATGCCCATATTCCAATAGTTGTCCTTGAGGTTTCGTGACTGGATACGCCCTGCCGGCACGCCGACGCGCTTCCAGAACTCGACGGCCTCCTTGTCGCCATCGGGGTAATCGGGGTGATAGCCGGGGCCGAGCACCGTCACCCATACCTTGTCGGGGTCAAAGCCGTAACCACCGTCGGCCTGGCCGGTAGTGACCAGTTCCCAAGCCCACTCGATAGCCTCCTGCTTGAAGTAATCGCCGAAGCTGAAGTTGCCGTTCATCTGGAAAAACGTGCCATGGCGGGTGGTCTTGCCGACCTCCTCAATGTCGAGGGTACGCACACATTTCTGCACGCTTACCGCACGCCGCCAGGGTGCAGTTTCCGCGCCGATGAAATATGGCTTGAATGGCACCATGCCCGCGTTGACGAACAACAGGGTGGGGTCATTGTGAACCAGCGGCGTGCTGGGCACGGCCGTATGGCCTTTGTCTTCAAAGAAGCGTACGTAGCGTGCGCCGACTTCTGCCGCCCTCATCTTCGGCCATCCTTCCTGCTCACAAGCAAGAACAAAGACTACCTGCTGGGCGTGCTGGGTACGTATTCCGGTAGATTGCAATTCATGTGGGACAGGCTCAAGCTGTTGGTACGCTCCGTGTGGCTCGCGGTGGGCCGCGATTCGCTCTCCGACCAGGCTGGCGCTCTCACGTATTACATGATCCTGTCCGCGTTCCCACTGCTGCTGGCGGTGGTGTCGTTGCTCAGCCTGCTCGGTATCGCCGACACACTGGTACCGGCGCTGGAGCGGTTATTGGAATCGACGATGACCACCGAGGTAGCACGATTTTTGGCCGGGCTACTGCATGGTTTCCTCACCGGTTCGGGCGCGGGTTGGACACTGGTGCTCGGTGTGGTGGTCGCCACCTGGTCGGCGTCGAAATACGTGGCGGCGTTCGGACGTGCCATGAACACCGTGTTCGGAATAGGTGAGGGGCGACCGTTCCTGAAGCTGAAGGGGCTGCAACTGCTGCTCACTGGCGGGATGATCGTCACCATCATCGTGGCATTGGCCGCCGTGATGATCTCCGACCCGGTGGTCAAATGGCTGGGCGAAACTCTCGGCATCGGATCTGCCCTCACCGGGGTGTGGTCGGCGTTGCGAGCCCCACTGGCGGTGGGATTGGCAATCGTGGTGTTGGCGGCGTTGTACTACATCACCCCCAATGTGCGACGGACGAAGCGGGCGCTGCTGTCGCCGGGCGCGGTGATCGCGATTTTGGCGGTGATAACGGTGTTCTGGGGGTTCGGGCTGTACCTCAACGTATTTGACGGTGCCTCCAGTTACACCAAGACCTACGGAGCGTTGGCGGGTACGGTACTGGTGCTGTTCTCGATGTGGCTGGTCAATTTTGTGGTGCTCATCGGAGCGGAGGTGGACGCGCAGTGTGAGCGGTTACGGGAGTTGGTCGCAGGACGACCCGCAGACCGAGGTCTACTGCTACCGATGCGGGACGACCGGGGTTTACGCAAGCGGGATGCCCGTACCGAGGCGCTGGCCACGGCATCGGCGGAGTTCAGAAAGCGTTATTCGGCTGCCGAAACTGAGCCCGACACGGCAGAGCCGGATGCTTGATCGGGGTGCAAAATGCTTTCGATGATGCGCAATCGCTCGGCGATGGCGGCCTCATTGCCGTGGCTGGTCGGCGCGTAATAGCGGGCACCTTCCAGTTCATCTGGTAGATACTGTTGCTCCACCACCCCGGCTGGAAAGTCGTGGGCGTAGCGGTACTCGACACCGTGCCCATAGCGCGCCGCGGTCGGGTAATGCGAATCACGCAGCTGTGGCGGCACCTGGCCGATGCGACCAGCCCGTACATCGTCGATGGCATGATCGACGGCCACCACCACGGCGTTGCTCTTGGGCGCGGTGGCGGCGGCGATGACGGCGTGCGCCAGGTTGATACGGCACTCGGGCATCCCGATGAGTTGCACCGCTTGCGCGGCGGCGACGCATGTTTGGAGCACCGAGGGAGCGGCCATGCCGATATCCTCGCTGGCAAGGATCACCAGTCGCCGGGCGATGAAACGCGGATCCTCCCCGGCTTCCAGCATTCGCGCCATGTAGTGCAGCGCAGCCTGCACATCGGAGCCGCGCACGCTTTTGATGAAGGCGCTGATGACGTCGT
>JAIRRM010000051.1 GCA_031255975.1 Propionibacteriaceae bacterium
CACAACTGCTGGACAGCTTGCGCGCCGCCGGGTTCAATCGGCTCAGTCTCGGGATGCAATCGGCTTCCGAACAGGTGTTGGCGGTGCTGGAACGCCGTCATACCCCCGGACGCGCTGTGGCGGCGGTGTGGGAAGCCGAAGCCGCCGGATTCAGCAACATCAACCTGGATCTCATCTACGGCACGCCGGGAGAGACTATGGCGCAGTGGCAGGATTCATTGGATGCGGCTCTGGCCGTTCGCCCCACTCACCTGAGTGCCTACGCGCTGACGTTGGAGCCGCATACTGCGCTGGCGCGACGCATCGCCGCCGCTGTGGTGCCGCCGGTGGATGAGGACGACTTGGCCGACAAATACCTCGTCGCGGAGAAGACGCTGGTCGCCGCCGGTTTGACCAACTATGAGGTGAGCAACTGGTCGCTGCCGGGTTACGAATGTCGTCACAACATGGCGTATTGGCTGGGTGAGGACTGGTGGGGTGCCGGGCCGGGCGCGCACAGCCATGTAGCTGGGCAACGCTGGTGGAATGCACGTAGCCCGCGCCGTTGGGCTGAACTGCTTGCGGACGGGCACTACCCGAGCGAGGGCGCGGAGGTTTTGGACGCCACCGCGCAGCACACGGAGCGGGTGTTGTTGCGGTTGCGTTTGGCATCCGGACTGCCACTACGGTGGCTGCCCGATACCGCCGAGGTAGCCGAGTTGGTCGCCGGTTATCTCAAAAATGGTCTGGTAAGCGTTGGCGATAACCTGGTACTCACACCACCGGGGAGGCTGCTGGCTGATCGGATCGCACTGGAATTGCTGAGCACCTAGAAAGCACACCGCCTGGCCTTGGCGTACTCCGTAAGGCTTTGCGTCGTAGGTATATGGAACGGCTACAGCGCGTCAGTGGGCTGAGACAGTTGCCCCAACTCCGCATAGATGCAGA
This sequence comes from Propionibacteriaceae bacterium, assembly GCA_031255975.1. Lineage (GTDB taxonomy): Bacteria > Actinomycetota > Actinomycetes > Propionibacteriales > Propionibacteriaceae > WRGV01. Next base: position 928 of record JAIRRM010000051.1, read on the forward strand.
TGGTGGCCTCGCGGGCGGTGGTGATGTCGAATGGCCACCGCTTCTTACCGTCCAATTCGGTTTGTCGTAGTGCCTGCTGCAATCCGTAGCCCTGGGTGTGACGTTCGCGTACCCGGTCGTGGAACTCGCAGAGATCATCGCGCTGCTTGGCGGCGAAGGCCACGTCCACCGGTTTGCCGTGCCCCGGTACCAAGGTGGTGTCTGGGTCAACCAGGGCGATGATCTGATCGATGACCCCGGGCCAGGTGCTCACAGTACTGTCAGGCCCGAAGTGGGGTGCCCCGGATTCTTCCAGCAGATCGCCAACGAACGCCAACCGCTGCTGCGGCAGATACACCACCAGGTCGGAGTTGGAGTGAGCAGGGCCAAAATGCCTTAACTGCACCTGTTCGCCACCGAGATTGAACGACCCCCACTCCAATATCAGGTTCTGTGGCGCGGTGATGAACTCGGGCGAAAACCCCAGTTGAGAGGCCAATGGGGCACTGTCGCCGGAGGACAACTCGTCCAATAACCCGGCCTGCCCGTACGTCTTGACATCAGTGAAGGCACACAGCCCAAACCAGTGGTCGTAGTGGGCGTGGGTCACCACTACCCGATCAATTTTGCGCTCAAAACGGTGCCAGACACTCTCGGCGATGGCCGCGCCTTGCGCTGGGCAGGAACCGGTGTCCACCAACAGGACATGCTTCGACCCGAGCACCAACCCGATGTTCACCGTTTCCGGCTCGGCGACGGCCCGGTACGCCGCGGGAGCGATTTGTGTCCATTCGCCGATAGAGAAGCCGGTCATGAGTACAACTGTGGCACTTTCCCGCCGTCGGCACAGCAGAAACGTTGACTTCACGGTGCCGCGATTGACGCGGCCAGCCGCCAAGCGATACTTGGCACGGGCCGTTAAAGCGCTAAACTGGCACTCAATACCCGAGAGTGCCAGATGTGGAGGGCAATGCCGTGGACGAGCGCAAACTCGCCGTGCTACGCGCCATCGTCACCGACTATGTGGCGTCGCATGAACCGGTGGGATCCAAGACGTTGGTGGAGCGTCACCACCTGGACGTGTCTGCGGCGACTATCCGCAACGACATGGCATCGCTGGAGGATGAAGGTTACCTGACTCATCCCCACACCTCGGCAGGGCGTATCCCCACCGACAAGGGCTACCGTCTTTTCGTGGATCGACTGGCAACGGTGAAGCCGCTGTCGCTCGCGGAGCGGCGGGCCATCTCCAGCTTCATGGAGGGGGTTTGTGATCTTGACGACATCGTGCGACGTACGGTACGGCTGCTGGCGCAGGTGACCCGTCAAGTGGCCATCGTGCAGTATCCGGTGGCGGCGTCGCCCCGGGTGCGCCACGTCGAGTTGGTGTCGCTGGGGCCAGATCGGGTTTTGACCGTCGTCATTCGCTCCACCGGCACCGTGGAGCAGCGCTCGTTCGAGTTGACAGATCACACCGATACCGAGCTGGCCGGATTGCGGGATTGGGTGAACTCCCTGGCCGCAGGGCGCACTCCAGCAGACGCATTGGAGGCGGTATCGGTAGCGTTGGGTGAACTGCACCCAGCGGAGCGGCTGCGTGCCAGCAGGCTGGCCGCCGTACTCAGCGATGTGCTCTCCGTAGATCCGGGTGCGCGGGTGATGGTGGGCGGCGTCCCCAACCTCACCCGTTTCGGCACCGAGTACGAAACCACGGTGAAGCCGGTACTGGAGGCGCTGGAAGAACAGATGGTGCTGTTGCGGCTGCTTGGCGAAGCCGTCAAACCTGGCGATGACGAGGTGGCGGTGCGCATCGGCGGAGAGAATAGCTACGAACCATTGCAATCCACTTCGGTGGTGGCGCGCGGCTACGGTTCCGCAGACAGCGCCTGGGCGATGCTGGGCGTGGTTGGCCCCACCCGCATGGACTATCCGTCCACCATCGCCGCGGTTCGAGCGGTGGCGAACTACGTCGGCAGATTCCTACAGGAAGGCTAAAGTCTTGGCAAGCGACTATTACGGCACCCTCGGCGTGCCCCGTGACGCCTCCGCAGAGGCGATCAAACGGGCATACCGCAAAAAGGCGATGCAGGTGCATCCCGATGTCGCCGGTAACGATCCGCAAGCCGAGGAAAAGTTCAAGGCGGTGCAAGAGGCGTACGAGGTGCTCTCCGATCCGCAGAAGAAGGCGGTGTACGACCGGGGTGGCGATCCGCTACGCTCCAGCGGTGGCGGCGGTTTCGATCCGTTCGGTGGTTTCGGTGGGTTCCAGGCTGGTGGTTTCGACCTGGGCGATCTGATGGGTGCCATGTTCGGGCAGGCGGCGCAGCGCGGCCCCCGGCCTCGGGTACGGCGCGGCAAGGATCAGCTATCACGGGTGCGTATCACGCTGGTGGAGGCGGCGTTCGGGGTCGCAAAACAGCTCAACCTGGACACATACGCGGTATGCACCACCTGTAGCGGCAAAGGTACGGCAGACGGCTCAGAGCCCACCACCTGTTCCAGTTGCAAAGGACGAGGCGAGACGGTTATCGTGCAGCGCTCGTTCTTGGGCGACATCCGCTCCACACAGGTGTGCGCCCGCTGTTCCGGGTTCGGTACCG
>JAIRRM010000118.1 GCA_031255975.1 Propionibacteriaceae bacterium
CGCAGGCATCACCAGCAGTTGTACCACCATGAACAGCCCCATCACTCGCCCCATCTTGTCGGGGGCGATGCGCTCCTGCACGCTGCTGAGCAGCATGATCTGAGCAGTGGGAAAGGTGAGGCCGAACACCAGCCACAAACCCGAGAACACGTAGATGTCCGGCGCAAAACCGAGCGCTAGCATCAGCGCCGCCCACGCCGAGGAACAGCGGCATCCGTTCGCGTGGCCCGTTCCAACGCGCCATCACCAGTGCGCCAACCATGGTGCCCACCGACCAGGTGACTTCGGCGGCGGCCAGCATCCACGCCTCGTCACCGAAGAACCGCACCACAAACACCGGTGTCAGTTGGCTGGGGGCGATTAGCAGCACCAGCAGTATGACGAAGATGACCGCCGCCCTGGTGAGCGATGGGTGCCGTCTGAGTTCTGCCAGCCCGAGGCCGGTGTCGTGTAGATAACCGCCCAACCCGGTGGGACGATCAGGGCTTGGCTCGGCAACCGCCAGCCTGGGGATGGCCACTTTCAGCAGCAGCCCGATACCGATGATCGCCGTGGTCACATCCACCCACAGGATCATGCCGAACGGCACTAGCGAGATCAGTAGCGCCGCCAACGCCGGAGCGATCAGGTACACCGCCGATTGCAAGGTGGAGTTGATGGAGTTGATGCGCAGCAGGTACGCCTTGGGTACGATCTGTTGCCCAGCCGCCGACGAGGCGGGGCTTTGCACTCCGCCGCTGAGGCCGCGTATCGCCAACGCCGCCACGATCAACCAGTAGTGCATAACCCCCAGTAGCAACGCCGCCGAAAGCAGCAGTGTGAAGACGGCGGTGATGGCATCCGACCAGATCATCAACAGTTTACGATCATAGCGATCAGCCCAGGCGCCACCGACGACGCTCATCAGCCCCATCGCCACTTGGTTCACGACGACGGCGAGGCCGTACTTCCAGCCCGAATTAGGATCTGCGGCGTTATTCGCGTCCAATGCAATCCACCAGATGATCGCGTACGCCACCACACTCGACCCGAACTGGCTGAACGCCTGGCCGATGTAGAACAGCGCCACGTCCCGCTTCCAATGCGGGCCTACTTTGGTGCCGGCGGCGGTTTCATGCCAGTCCGCGCCGGTTGAGTGTTGCGAGATTGTTGACGTTTGCGTTTCCAAAGAGCGGTCGGCGTTGGTTGGCTCTGATGACTGGCCCATCAGGATGCCACCAATTCTCCGTCGATGGACACCACCCGCGCCGTGGCCCGCACCGCGCGCACACCTGGCGCGCACAGCGCCAACGCCGTGGCGGTGAACAGCACCGCGCCGCAGGCGATCATGGCGTTGTGAATGCCGATGGCGTCCGACACCGGGGTGGCGATGATAAGGCCGATTGGCCCCAAGCAGATGGAGCCGAAGGCATCGTACGCGGCGACACGCGAGAGCTTGTCAGGCGGCACTTGGGTTTGCATGGTGGTGGCCCACTGCACCCCGTAAATCTGGTAGCCGAACCCGGCGAAGAACATGGCTATCACCGCCCAATGCAGCGGCGCGGAAAGCCCCAGCAGTGTGGTTGGGAATGCCCAGAACAGCAGCAGCGCCACTCCGGCAAAGATGGGACGCCGTGGTTTCCAAAGGAACGACATCAGCACCCCGACGATGGCTCCGGTCGCCTCACCGGCCAGCACTTTCGCCCATGCCTGTGGGCCGCCCAGCTCTGTCTCGGCGAGATACGGCCCGAGTACGCCGTGGGCCGCTTGTAGCATCATCACGATGATGGAAAACGCCAGCACGGTCACCCACAGCCACTGCCGGGAGCGGAACTCACCCCAACCTTCCGCCAACTGTTTCACCATCGACTCGGAGGTGCCAGCCTGCGAGGGTAGTGACGGCAGCATCAGGCTGAGCCCTACGCCGCAGACGTAGATAGAGCCAGCTATCACCATGGCCACGCCGCCGCCGAGGAACGCCACCACGGTGCCAGCGGCGATCAAACCGAACAGTTTGGCGACGCTCATGCCCATCGCCAACCAAGAGTTCCCTTGTTGCAGCAGATGCGCGGGTGTCACTTCGGGGATGATGCCGGTCAACGCCGGGTAGATCACCGCGCTGGCTATGCCACCGAGCACCGCCAAGGTGCAATACGCCCAAAGGCTGCGCACGTCCAACAGCATCATCACGCCGATAGATACCCATGAGGCGAAGTTGATGCTTTGTCCCACCCGGAGCACCCAGACTCGCGGCAGTCGGTCGGCGACCACTCCGCCGAACAGCGTCAGTAGTACTTCGGGAAGAGTTTGCGCCACCAGCACCGCCGATAAGAACGATTTGTCGTTGTCAGTCAGGTGCAGGATGCCGAACGCCAGCGCCACCGGTTCGAACGCAAACCCCAGCATGTTTAGAGTGCGCGCGGCCAGCAACACCGTGAATGGGCGGTGTCGTAGTAATTCAATGTTGGACGGGCGCATAGCCGACTATCATCGCATGTTCATACGACGATTCGCAACCTCGCGACTACAATTCAAGGCCGTGTTTTTTGCGTGATGACCTTACCCGCTAAAAACCCGCACTTATCGGTTTGGCCAACTTGGAGCCAGCGCCGCAGGTCATGGCCCGGATTGGCGCTACTGGACGTAAACCCGCTGTACCCGGGGCGGTATCAGCGAGGTGACCTCGTACGGAATAGTGCCCATGGTCGCGGCGAGTTCGGCGGCGTCGATGGATTCATCGCCGGAGCGCCCCAACCACACCACGTCATCGCCGACCTTCACGGTGGGTTCTTCGGGGCCGAGGTCAAGCATCGTCTGATCCATGCAGACTCGCCCCGCAACCGGATACGATTTGCCGCCGATCAACATGCGACCAGTGTTGGAGTTCAGCCGCGAGAAACCGTCGGCGTACCCCACCGGCACGGTGGCGATCCAGGTGTCGTGTGGGGCCGTCCAGGTACGCCCGTAACCCACGGTTTCACCCACACGCACCTGCTTGACGAACGACACCTTGGTGTAGAGCGTCATCACCGGCACCAGTTCGATGGTACGGGGGGTTTCTGGGTCGGGGTAGTAGCCGTACGCCATGATGCCGGGGCGCACCATGGTGAGGTCATCCAGTGGATGCCCCAGCACCGCGCCGGAGTTGGAGGCGTGTATCAGTTCCAGCGGTTCCAGCCCGGAGGCGGCGCGCATCCGGTGGATGGAATCGACGGCGGCCCCGAATGAACGCAGTTGCGTTGCGGTGAAGTCAT
>JAIRRM010000168.1 GCA_031255975.1 Propionibacteriaceae bacterium
CGCGTCGCCTAACCGAAAGGATTATCGAATGTTTACGAAAGCCTTCTGGCTCGCTGAAATTGACCGCCTCACCAAAGTATTCGCCTCCGCCATGCTTGGCGTCATCGGCGTCAACGGCATCGGACTCCTCGACGCCGACTGGCTGGGCGCTCTAAGCGTGGCAGGCATGGCCGTCACCGTCTCCCTACTCTCCGACATCGGCTCCGCAGGCATCACCGGAGGCTACCCCTCCCTCACTCGACTCACCACCTCCAACCGCGCCACACGCCTCAAAGACATAGGGGGCCGCGCCGACATCGAGGCCGCGCAGGCGCGCCGCGCCAGCGGCAAGGCTGAGAAGTGAGTACATTGCCCGGTGAAGCATGGGTGGCAATCGGAGTTTGCCTAACTGCGGTGGCCACCGTCTTAGTCCAGATCGTCAAGGTGCGCGGAGACCTCAAACTCGCTGAAAAAGCACGCTCTCAAACCTATCAACGAGTCGAAGCCGTGCGTCACGAAGTGACCTCCAACTCTGGGGCAAGCCTGAAAGACGCCGTCGCACGAATTGAGCGCGCCATGGATGTGTTAAATGCCCGCGTTGAGGCCAGATTTGAAGGGTTTGGGCACGAGCTCAAAGAGTTGCACCGCCAAGTCTCCGTCCTCCAGGATGCCGCGTTAAGAAGCAGACCGAAGCGTTAGTGCGGGCTCTGCTGCGGCGGCTGACATTTGGTTGGTTAACGTGACAAGACGATCCATGCTTGAGTGTTGATAGCGCATAGCGGCAATAACCGTCTTGTCGCCAAGCCACGCCATCAATTCGGCAAGGGTCGCACCTTGCTGCCCTAACCAGGTTGCCCCAGTGCCCCTCAAATCGTGGAAGTGCAAGTCAGGACGTTCGACCTTGGCCCGGGCCCGACTCCAATACTTTTGTATCGTGCTTTCGTGCATGTAACCACCCGACTCGGAGGGGAACAGCAAAGCGTCTTTGCCTCGCTGCATGTAGCCGGCCTCCGGCGCAAGATGCCCACTCACAGCGGCTCGGATTCTTGGCGGAATAGGAAGATCCCTAACACTATTCGTGGTCTTAGGACCCATGTCGTCGATGAACCTACCGTCAACCCGCACCACGCCACGCCGCACATGCAGAACCCATGTCTCAGTGTCCACATCGCCGCGCCTCAGCGCCAATACCTCCCCCTTGCGCAGCCCGCACCAGGCCCCAAGCAACACGGCCAAGGCTAATCTGGCTGGCATCTCACACGCCATAGCATCCACCTGTTGGGCTGTCGGCACTTCAATGTCTCGTTTAGGCGATGTGCCACCAGCCCCTTCGATATGACACGGGTTATCGCGGACCAGGCCGTCAGCGATAGCCTGATTGAAGATGAGTCGAAGAGTGGTGTAGACGTGCGCCTGCTGCCGGGGGACAGCCTTGCCCGCCCTCTTCGGCTCGGCACTAATGCCCACTTTGTCGTGCCAGGCCCGTACCATCTCTGGCGTGATTTCCACTAGGGGGCAATCGCCCAAAGTGGGCAAGATCAGCCGTTCAAGCATCCCCAGATAGCCCACGAGCGTACGAGGCTTTATCTTGCGGGCCTTAAGCGCCTTAATCCCGTACTCTCTGAGGGTCAACCGCTTCTCGTTCTCCCGCCTCGCCGCCTCCAGCTCATCCTCAATCCGCCGCGCCGGAGGTGTCCACGTCCCCTCCTCCACTAGGCGATGCTCCGCGATAAGCCAAGCACTGGCCCTAAAATTAGCGTCGGCCAGTGTCTCATTCTTAAGCGCCCGGAACGTACGTGAGTGCCTCGCTTCATCTGGACCGATGTAACGAGCGCGCAGGGTTCCCTCGCCTCGGCGTTCAATCTCGCCCCAAAGACTCCGTTTCGCCATCTCACTCCTACCAATTCTTGGGGGTGGCCTGGGGGTAACTAATGTAAAATGAGTCTACTTGAGTCCACTACAGACCATCAACGTAAAAAGCATAATGCCTAGTCACCACGATAAAACCCCTGGCGGCCCCGGAGAGATTCGAACTCTCGACCATCAGATTAGAAGTCTGCCGCTCTATCCAACTGAGCTACGGGGCCAGGGCGCGTCCAATACCGCGCACTGCCTACGAGTTTAGCGGCAGACAGTGAGACGATTACAGACGATGGGAATGTGGGAGCAACCGAGTACGGCGCGGTTTCTGGCCGCAGCGTACGGCCCTACCCTTTTTGCATCCTTCGGGTACGGTGCGGCCATCCCGATGATCGCCATCCAGGCGAAAGAACTGGGGGCGTCGCTGGGGCTGGCGGCTTTCGTCGCCGCGCTAACCGGAGTCGGGCAGTTGGTGGCTGACCTCCCGGCAGGGGTGATCGCCGACCGCTTTGGCGAACGGCGCTCATTACTGGCGGCATGCTTGGTTGACGCCGTCGCTCTAGCCGCCGCGTTCTGGGTGCGGGAACTGTGGATGTTCGCGGTGTTGGTGTTCATCCATGGCTGTTCCGGCGCTATCTTCGCACTCGCTCGTCAGACGTACCTCACCGTCGCGGTGCCGCTGCGATACCGCGCCCGCGCGATGAGCAGTCTGGGCGGGGTGTTCCGGGTAGGGCAGGTGCTGGGGCCGCTGGCCGGTGCTGCCATCACCGCCGCCTACGCCACCAGTTACGCCTTCCTGTTAGCCGGGGTTATGAGCCTCTTGGCGGCGTTTATCACGTTGCTGATCCCCGACCTACCGACCAACCGGGTCACCGTGATCGGGGCTGACGGGGTGGAGCGGCGGCAATCGATGTGGACGATCCTCTACCAGCACCGTCGGGCGTTCATCAGCCTGGGGCTGGCGGTACTCACTCTCAGTCTCATCCGGGCGGCGCGGCAGACCATTTTGCCGCTGTGGTGCGATCATCACGGCCTCAGCACGTCCACCACCAATCTGGTATACGCGGCGTCCATGACACCGGATGTACTGCTGTTCTTCCCCGGCGGCATCATCATGGATCGTCTGGGACGTTTCTGGGTGACGGTGCCCACCATGTTTGCCATGTCGTTGGGGTTCGTACTGTTGCCGTTCGCGCAGACATTGGTGCCGATCTTCCTTGTCGCGGCGTGGTTGGGTATCAGTAATGGGGTGTCGTCTGGCATCTTCGTCACCTTGGGTGCCGATCTGTCGCCAGAGTTGGGACGGGCGCAGTTCCTCTCCGGTTGGCGGGTGTTTGGCGACATCGGCACCGCGTTGGGGCCGGGGGTGATTTCACTAGTCGCGTTGTTCGCGCCGCTTTCCGTCGCTTCTTGGGTGCTGGCGATCATCGGCATTGCCGGAGGAATGCGGTTCGTCACGCAACTGCCGCACCGCGGCGCACTGCCGCAGTCCGTCCCCGAACCGTAGCTTTCAGGGTTTTGGGAGCGGTTCTGAAGTTGGTATCGAGAATGTCTTCGGGTGTCGGTATGAAGATTTGGCGCGGGAAGGCTGATGTTCGAGTGCGACTAGTGAGAGGTCGGGCGCTAGGGTTGTCGCGTGATGGATGCATTGGTATGGATAGATTGCGAGATGACCGGCCTGGATGTTGCGAGCGACGTTCTGGTCGAGGTGGCGGTACAGGTCACCGACGGCGACCTTAACCTACTGGGAGAGGGCATCGACGTGGTGATTGCCACGCCGGAAGACAATCTCGCCGCCATGAGCGATTTCGTGCGTGAGATGCACGCCGCGTCCGGTTTGTTGCATGAGATTCGCGCATCGCGTGTCACCCTTGCCGAGGCTGAGCGACAGATCTTGGAGTATGTGAAAGCCCAGGTGCCCACCGAGCGCAAAGCGCCCATCGCCGGCAACACCATCGGTACGGATCGCGCCTTCCTGGCTCGGTACATGCCAACATTGGAGAGCTATCTGCATTACCGCAGCATTGACGTGTCCAGCATAAAAGAGCTTGCGAAACGCTGGTACCCCAAGGCGTTCTACTCCGCACCGACGAAGCGGGGCACCCATCGCGCGCTGGCAGACATCATGGAATCCATCGCCGAGTTGGCGTACTATCGCGCCGCCATTTTTGTGCCGCAACCTGGCCCAACCACAGAACAGGCCCGAGCGTTCGCCGCTGATTTCCAAGGCTGAAGTTGCGCACCTGAGAAGACTCATAGGTGCCTGGTTACCTGGGTAAACGACGGTTTGCGTTAGGCTGAAGTTAGGCCATTCCGGCGATGGCCATCAATCCGTTCAAGTTGCCTAGGAGGCAATCCGTGAAGAAGTCCCCACTTACTATCGTCGCGTTCGCCTGCGCGTCTGCCCTGCTGATCGCGGGCTGCGCCGATGATCCGAACAGTGACCCAACCAATACAACAACTAGCGATACCTCGGCTTTCAAGGCGTGCATCGTGTCCGACATGGGTGGTTTCGACGACAAGTCGTTCAACCAGACGTCGTACGCTGGTCTGCAAAGGGCCGTCGCTGAATTTGGTATCGAAGAAGCCAGGGTGCAGTCGATCGCCGAATCCGATTATGCGTCTAACATGCAGTCGATGGTTGAAGCCGGGTGCAAGATCGTCATTGGCGTTGGCTTTGCGCTCTCCGATGCGGTTCAGACAGCCGCTGCTGCTAACCCCGATGTCTACTTTGCGGTCGTTGATGACGAGGCTGGCGGTGGTGCTCTCGCCAACATCAAAGGTCTGACATTCCGCACCAATGAAAACGGGTTCCTGGCGGGCTATCTTGCCGCTGGCATGACCAAGACTGGCACTGTCGCCACCTATGGCGGCGAGAACTATCCATCTGTCACCATCTTCATGAATGGTTACAGGGCTGGGGTCGCATACTACAACGCGCAGAAGGGTACCGACGTCAAGGTGCTCGGTTGGGACGCCGAATCTGAGACCTACGCCGCTTCGGGTTCGTTCGTCGATGTGAATGCTGGCAAGGTTTTGGCCCAAACACAGGTGGATCAGGGTGCTGACATTCTGTT
>JAIRRM010000016.1 GCA_031255975.1 Propionibacteriaceae bacterium
GGCAAGCCTAGTCGGTTGCTGTTTTGGATGGGCGGTTCGCGTAATCTTTAGGGCATGGAAGCAATGCGGGTGCAGGGCAGCGGCGGCTGGGTCGAATACGACGGCGCTCAGGTGGTTATCGTGCGCGATGGTGTCTGGAATACTCTCACCGGCATGAGGGGCGAACGTACCCTGCGGTTGCACGAGGTGTCCGGTATCCGATTCCGGCGTGCCAAGCGGGGTCACGGCTCCGGTTTCATCCAGTTTCTTCGGGTGGATGATCCGCTCGGCCCGGCGCAGAGCAAGATGCTGGGCGTGTACGGACGCAAAGACGACATCGCCTCGGCGCAGTTGGACGAGTACGCCATGATGTTCAACTTCCGGCAGCACACCGCGTTTGTGGCGTTGAAGGATGCCATTGAGCGCGATCTTGGCCAGACTCCCAGCCCCATCGAGGAACCGACGGTGGGCGTGAAGCCCGAATTGTGGCGAAAAGGCCAGCCTCCGGTGGATTTCGCAGCTGTGGGTTCGGCAGCGCCCGAAGACGATTCCGCTCCGTTAGCCGAGACCATCCGTCCGGCCAAAGCGTTGCGCCCCGTCCGCTCCGAGCGGCCAATGCAGCCGGGGCCACGGGCCACCTGGCGGCCCAGGCTGGTTGAAGACCCTGCGGTGGCAGACGTAGTAGCGGACTTGCCGCCGTCCGAACCGCCGGTTCGTCCCGCGCAGGACACGGACAGCGTGATCGCCGCGATCGCCAAACTGGCGGAGCTGCGCGATCAGGGCATTCTCACCGAGAGCGAGTTTTCCGACAAAAAGGCGGAGTTGCTGCGACGGCTATGAGCCACCGGGCCACCATCCCGATGGCCGTCGGGGGTGTCTTTGCTCGCTTTGCTTGCCTTGTCCGTCGCCACGATTTCAGTGGGCTTCGCACCGGCGCGGCGGCACCATCCCACTACGCTGGTGTTCATGAACATCGCATTCTTGGGCCTGGGGCGTATGGGTGCCATCCTCGCCGGGTACGTTATCGAAACCGGTGACGAGGTGAGCGTTTGGAACCGCGATAGCGCGAAGGCCGAGCCGTTCCTTGATCTGGGGGCTACCGTGGCGCTCGCGCCCGCAGGTGCCGTGGCTGACGCGGAACTGGTCATCACCTGCTTTTTCGGGCCGGATTCGGTGCGCGAGGTGGTGTTGGAAGGTGGGTTGCCATGGCGGGGAAACGCGGTTTGGATGGACATCACCACCGTCGGTCCCGAGTTCGCCGCCCGGTGTGCCGAATGGGCCGTTGCCGAGGGAATCCGATATGTCCACGCGCCGGTGCTGGGTTCGCTCGGCCCGGCACGTAACCGTGACCTTGGGGTGTTACTCGGCTCATCCGATGCCACGGCGCGTGGTTTGGTTCGCCCCATCGTGGCTCGTTGGGCCGACCCGGAGCGCGTCATCGAGTACGACAGCGCTGCCAAGGCTGGGGTTGGCAAATTGGTCGTCAACTACGGCCTTGCGGTGGGGGTGCAAGCCATGGTGGAGGCGCTCACCATCGCCGAGGCGGGTGGCCTCAGCCTGGACGAAGGACTGGCGCTTACCGGGCTGGCTAAAACTCCGCTGGCGCTCATCACCGGCATGAAGGGTGCCACCGTACGCGATCGCGCCTGGGAACCGACCCAGTTCTCCACCAATCTGCTGGCAAAGGATGTGGATCTGATGTTCAGGTGCGCGGAAGGTCGGGCGTTACCCGCGCTGACCGCCGCCTTCGCGTCGCTGGAGCGTGCTCGCCGCGCCGGTCACGGCGAACACGACTTCTCGTCCATGGCGGGAGAGAAGCCGTAGCGCGCTCCGCGTTCTGGCCTCGGTGGGTTAGCTCACTGCCAGCAGGCTCGGGTGGTATGCCTCGAACGGTAGTTGTCGATTGACGTCACCATACGTTGCAACGGACAACCTCATCCCGAGCACGCCGCCTTCGCTCCCCGCCCCAGGTTTGCTTGCTGGTGCGTCGGCTAAATGGCGAAGTACATGTCGAACTCGTAGGGGTGCGGACGCAGCCGAATGGCGTCCAGTTCGCCCTGTTTCAGTTCGATCCAGGTGTCGATGAGATCCTGGGTGAACACACCACCGGCCAGCAGAAAATCGCTGTCGGCTTTGAGCGCGGTCAGCACCTCATCCAGCGAGCCCGGCACCTGGGGGATGTTGGCGTGCTCCTCCGGTGGCAGTTCGTAGAGATCCTTATCGATCGGGGCCGGTGGCTCAATCTTGTTGACCACGCCATCCAGGCCGGCCAGCAGGATCGCGGCGAACGCGAGATACGGATTGCTGGACGGGTCGGGGCAACGGAACTCGACACGCTTGGCCTTCGGGTTGGCACCGGTGATCGGGATACGGATGGCCGCAGAGCGGTTACGCGCCGAGTACACCAGGTTGACCGGGGCCTCAAAGCCAGGCACCAGGCGGTGATAGCTGTTCACGGTGGGGTTACTGAACGCCAAGATCGCCGCGGCGTGCTTCAGCAGGCCGCCGATGTACCAACGGGCGGTGTCGGAGAGTTGCCCGTAGTTGTTGGCGTCGTAGAACAGCGGCACGCCGTCCTTCCACAACGAACTGTGTACGTGCATTCCGGAGCCGTTGTCACCGAAGATGGGCTTGGGCATGAAGGTGGCGGTCTTGCCGTTGGCGACGGCGGTGTTCTTCACGATGTACTTGAACAGCATTACGTTATCGGCGCTGGTCAACAGGGTATCGAAGCGCCAGTTGATCTCGGCCTGCCCGGCGGCACCGACCTCGTGGTGGGCGCGCTCGATGACCAGCCCAGCCGCTTCCAGCTTCTTCACCATGTCGTCGCGCAGGTCGCCGTAGTGGTCATTCGGGGCCACTGGGAAGTAGCCGCCCTTGGTCTTCACCTTGTAACCCAGGTTGCCGCGTTCCTCGGCCCGGGTGGAGTTCCACGGGGCAGCCTCGGCATCCACGGTGTACATGGACGAGTGTCCGTCGGTGCCGTAGCGTACGTCGTCGAATACGTAGAACTCGGCCTCCGGAGCCATGTACACCTGGTCGCCGATACCGGATGCTTTGAGGTAAGCCTCGGCCTTACGGGCGATGTTACGTGGGTCGCGGCTGTACGGTTCCTTGGTGATGGGATCGTGTACGAAGAAGTTCACCACCAGGGTTTTCGCCTTGCGGAACGGATCGATGAAGGCCGTGGCGGGATCGGGCAGCAACGCCATATCCGACTCATTGATCTTCTGGAATCCGGTGACAGACGAGCCGTCGAACGCGAGGCCGTCCTCGAACACGCTTTCGTCGAACGAACCCGCCGGTACGGTGAAGTGCTGCATGATGCCAGGCAGGTCGCAGAAGCGGACATCAATCATCTCGACACCCTCGCGCTTGATGAAGCCGAGAAGTTCGTCGGCGCTGTTGAACATTGATTCCTCCGGTCAGGTTTTGGGCGTCGGATGCGTCCGCCACAAGTATTACCCGCCCAGCGTATCGGGCTCGATGTGCGCTCGCGTATCGCCTGTGTAACGGGTAGGTAAAACGGGGGGATTCCGGCTCGGGGGCCGGAATGACGGGGTGAGGGCGGAATGACGGGCGAGAGGGGCGGAATGACGGGGGTGAGGGGGGCGTACCCGCCAGCTATCTGCCGTTATGGGTTTTATTTACGCACCAGTGCCCGCAGTATCGACAGATCGAGTTCGGCGATATGGTGGCAGAACGCCGGGAAGTCGCTGACGGCTTGTTTGTCGGCGGTATCGGAGATCCAGCGGAGTACGCCGACGGGCACCCCGAGTTTCGCTGCCACCTGGGCGCAGGCAGCTCCTTCCATTTCGACGGCGACGGCAGCGAACTGTGCGACGATGCGCTTGGCCTGTTTGGGGGAGGCGATGAACTGGTCGCCGGAGGCGATACGGCCACGATGCACGGTGGCGTCGAGGGCGATGGCGGCGAGTGCCAGTTCGTCGGCCAACTCTGGATCGGTGGGCCAGGACGGCGGCTCGTCGAGCAGTTCCCCAGGTTTGCGACCCATGGCGGTCACGTCCACGTCGTGCTGCACCAGATCGGTGGCGATCACCACGTCGCCCTGTTTGATACCGGTGCCAATGCCGCCCGCCATGCCGGTGAACACCACCTTGGTGGCACCCATCTGCACCAGTGCGGCGGTGGCGATGGCGGCATTCACCTTACCGACGCCGGAGCGCACCAAAAGGACTTCCACACCGTCGAGTTGGCCGCTGGTCACTTGGCAGCCGAGTACGGTTCTGGTGGCCGGACGGGCAAGAGACGCCCGTAACGCCTTGACCTCATCCTCCATGGCGCCCATCACACCGAGCATGTCTTCCGACCTCCCTGGTTCACTGGTTTACACGGGGGATGAGGTACGGCGCTCAACGCCCACGGATGGCGCGACGGTTGGCTTTCATGTTGGGCAGCGGCCCTTTCGGCAGCGGCAACCGCCCGCGCATGGCATCCAGCGCCTTGATGCGGCTCTCCAACTCCTGAATCTGCGTTTCGGTGAGCGTCTTGGGCAGCCTCTTGATGTAGTCGGCGAGTTGTTCCACCGGCACCTGTTCCGCGCCGTCACCAGCGGAAACGACGATGACTTCGGCGTCGTAACTGATGCCCTCGTGGCGACGACGCGCGTTGACGAGTAATGGTTTGACGCGGTTGGCGTCACCGTCGCCAACCAAGATCAGTCCGCCGGGGCCGACCACGCGGTGTACCGAGTCCTGCTGCCGGTTCACCTCAATGGCGGGGGTGTACGACCACTTCTTCTTGTTGAGCATCATCAGCGCCACCTGCGCGTAGCCGGGCTGACCCTGGGAACGTTTGTACGCGGAGTTTCTACCCAACCGCCCCAGCAGCAGCAAAAACGCCGACGCCGCCAGCAGCACGCCCCAGATGAGGCCCTGAATCCAGTGGCCAATGATGATGCCGACCACCTCGGCGACAACTATGATGCCCGCCACCACGCCGATCAGAATCCAGAAACCCTTTTGATCGACATCGCGAACCATCTTCACGGTTGCGCTTAGCTGCCGCCACATACCCCAGTCTTCGGGGTTGTCTGAATGCTTCTTCGCCTCGCGGATGGCTTTGGCGTCTGCCCGCTGCTTCTCGGCTAGGGCTTTGGCTCTATCGCTTGCCATGTGGTCTCCCGGTTTCGTGCGTGTGGGCAGGCCACAACGCCTGCCCCAGCCATGTTAGCGGTTACTTCAACGCTGTGCGAAGCCTGTTTCCTCCACAGTGGCTTTCACTTCGCCAAGAAAGCTTCCGGCGGTGCTGGCATCCACCACGCGACGGTCGTACGTAAGTAGCAGCAGCGCCATGTCGCGCGGGGCCACCTGCTCGTTGCCGCTGGCGTCGCGCACCACTGCTGGGCGGCGAGTTACCGCACCCAACGACGCGATGGCGGTCTGCGGTTGGTTGATGACCGGGGTGTCGCTGAGTGCGCCGCTGCCTCCGGCGTCGGTGATGGTGAAGGTGCCTCCGGCCAGCATGTCGGGGGTGGCGGCACCGGTGAGCGCCAACTGTTTGGCTTGCGCCACGGCCGCCGCCACCTGGGCGACGCCGAGTTGCTCAGTGTCGCGCAACACCGGGGTGACCAGGCCATACGGGGTGTCTAGCTGTACGCCGATGTTGGTGTGTGAGGCATACGACACGGTGCCGTCAGTGGCGTTGACGGTGGCGTTCAGTGGGGCGTGACGGGCCAACGCGGCGGCGGCGGCAGCGATGACGGCGGCGAAACGCTGCTCGGGAGCGAACTGGGTCAGATCCACTTCGATGGCGGCAGTCAACTGGGCGCTCATGTGCAACGACTCGGTGAGATGACGGGCGACGGCGGCCTGCACCGGCGATAACCGCTCCGTGGTGCCACGACGCCGGTCGGTCGCCGGGTCAGCGTAGGCGTTGGTCATGGCGGTATGGGTGTTGGCGCTCTTGACCTGGTACGCCGCCTGCACGTCTTCCTTGCGAATACGACCGCCCACTCCGGTGCCGGTCACGGTGGTGAGATCCACCCCTAGGTCGGCGGCGAGCTTACGTACCAATGGGACGACGTACTGGTGCTCAGTCGCCGCCCCGGCGTCGCTCTCGGGTGTCGTGGAAGCCGGAGTCACGACGGCTGGAGCCACGACGGCGGCTGGAGTCACGCCTTGTTCGGGCTGCTCGGGAGCGACAGCAGGTGTGTATTTGGGCACAGTGGGGGCCGGCGTGGTCGCGGCGATGTCCTCGCCGATCAGCCCCAATACCGTGCCGACAGGCACGGTGGCACCTTCGGTTACGTAACGGGCCAGCAAAACCCCGGCGACGGGTGAGGGCACTTCGGTGTCCACCTTGTCGGTGCTGATCTCCAGCAGCGGTTCGTCCATCCGCACCGGATCGCCGACGGCTTTCAGCCACTGTGTCAGCGTGCCCTCGGTGACTGATTCGCCCAGGGCCGGGAGCCGCACCTCGGTTGCCATGGATCGCTACCCCTTTCGCTGGGCTCGATTGCCCCGATTAGCTTGGTCGATCAACTCAACCGAGTGGGCTCACTCGGCGAGTTTCATCGGCCCGAGCACCAATTCGTCGCCATCGTACAAGGTGACCTCGGCGATGTCGTAGAACAGCAGTTCCTCCCACATCTGTCCGAGCCAGGACTCGGCAGCCTCCTTGGTCGGCCACTCGCCGTCCAAGCCGACTTCGCTCTCATCGTCTTCGTCGATACGTACGCCTTTGTCGTTTACGCCTAGCCAATGAAACATGTCAGCCCCCCTCGAACGGGTTCTCAGTACGGTTCTCCGCGCGACACCGCCGGGCCGGGGTTGCGCAAACAGATCGGAAGAGCACACGTCTGAACTCCAGTCACGCCAC
>JAIRRM010000026.1 GCA_031255975.1 Propionibacteriaceae bacterium
AGGTGACCCGCTCACCGATCTACAGGAATACCTGATCGACGCCAACGCCAGACGGCGTTATGAACCGAGTGAAGCCACCTTGGCGATGGAGTTAAAACCGCTACTGGGCAACGCGGTTGGCCAGACGGTTGCCGGAACCGATGGTACCGACGCCGATCCTCTCGCGGTAACGCAAACCGGCCCTGCCGTTGATCCGCTTCCGGACAGCTCTCCCGGTGACACTGTTGGAGCGGAAACGGAGTAGCGATGGCGGCACCTATGAAGACCATCCAAGCGGCGGGCATCTGCGCCATACGTCGCGGCGACATGGGCTATCAGGTGATATTGGTACACCGTCCCCGCTACGACGACTGGGGGCTGCCGAAAGGCAAGTTAGACGGTAACGAGTTAGCACCGGTGGCGGCGACGCGGGAGTTCCACGAGGAGACCGGACTCAGGGTACGGCGACTCGGGGCACCGCTCGGGGTTGGGCGCTACCACGTCGGCGACCGCCCCAAGGTGGTGCGCTGGTGGCTGAGCGAGGTGGATGACCAAACCCCGCCGACACCACTCGACCCCGGCGAGATTGATCGGGCGGTGTGGCTACCCGCAAACGAAGCGTTGGAACGTCTCAACCACGCCGATGAACGGCTGATACTGCGCCGTGCCCTTGCCACCCCGGCGACGGTGCCGCTACTGGTGGTGCGGCACGCCAAAGCCATCGACCGCGTCGAATGGGTGGGGCCGGACCCGTTGCGCACTCTTTCCTCCAAAGGCCATCGGCAGGCCAATGCGTTGCGACGACTGTTGGCGGCGTACGGGGTGCGCGAGTTGGTCTCATCGTCATCGGTGCGTTGCCTGGACACATTCGCCCCATACGCCTCCCAGTTCGGACTACAGGTGATCGCGCTGAGCGAACTATCTGAGGAAAACGCGGAGGCCGACCCCAGCACGATACCTGCCACCATGTGTCGGCTGCGCGACCAGGCACTGCTAGCTGACGGCACGATGGCTATCTGCGGTCATCGCCCGGTGCTGCCAGCCATGGCCGCCGCCCTGGATTTGCCATACGACCAGTTGAAGCCCTCTGACACCCTGGTCGCGCATCTCGGAGCCGATGGCGCGCCCGTCGCCGTCGAGCACCACCACCTCAGCGGTTAGTCGTCGTGGCTCAATCGCACCGCTGTCCAATCACCCCTAAGACTGGTCGTCACAGGTGACGGTGGCATCACTTGCTTGAATGAACGTAGCGGCGCGGCAGAGCCGCCACCAACTAGGCTGAACCTCATGGCAACAGTCCCCGGGCAGCAGCGCGCGTTTCAACCTCTCCCGCCGCTGGAACGTCCCATCGTGGTACGACGGGCAACGCGACTCATCGTACGCACCGGAACTGGCCGTGATACCCGCATCTTTTTGGAACATGACTCCGATCCCGGGGCAAATGTCACCTGGTGGATGACCCCCGGCGGTGGGCTAGACGGCGACGAGAGTTTCGCCGCGGCTGGAGTGCGGGAACTGTACGAAGAAACCGGCTGGATGGTCACCGCAGCCGACCTGGTCGGCCCGGTGGCGCACCGCATCGTCACCCATGGCTACTCCGACGAGGTGCTGGTGCAGCAGGAGCAGTTCTTCCTGATCGACCTGGATGCCCCGCGCCCGGTGGACAAATCGGGGTTCACTGCGGAAGAACAGATCACCCAGCTCGGTGAAGGCTGGTTCACCGCCGCCGACCTGGCGACCATCAACGTCTACCCCGCCGACATCGCGCGCTTCCTCAGCGCCGACGCCGATACTTTCGTCGAATACGGTGAGCAGGACGAATCTATCGTCGCGCTGGACGGGCGCTTCGTACCCGGTTTTGTAGCGCAACTCTTTGAACGGCACCTCCCCGTTGCCGAACACTCCTCGGCCCTACCGGGAACCGCTAACCGGGTGAAGTGAAGCCTCCTGGCCGGGAAATCTTGCGGCCCTTGGCGTCGCTCACTGCTGTCTGAGTTGCTGCCGCCCGGTGTGTACCGCTATCGGAGTGCCGATGAGCGCCGTCACACACAGTAGCCGGAACAGCAGCGGCGGCAGGCTGACATCCCAGTCCAACGCCCCGTACCAGATGGCTTGATTAGCGATCCACACCGCGAAACCCGCCAAGACCACAAAACCGAACAGCTTACGTACCTGTTTACTACCCACCGTGATACGTGCTGCCATCACCCACGACACCCCCAGTGCGAGCATCGCCAGTTCCGGGAACCAGATTCCAAACAGCAGCACCGCAAAGAAAGGCCATCCGATGAGTTGCAGCAGGCTCTTGTCGCTCTGATCCGGCGGGCGATAGTTGGGGTTTACGGCATATCCCGGAGCACTCGGGTTCCAGGTGGGCACCGCACCGGCGGGGGTGCCGAACCCGGGGGCCACCAGTGGGGCGGCGGGGCGGGGGGCCGTCCCTGGAACCGCCGGGAACGTTCCGGGACGTGGTGCCAGCGGCGCACCGCGGGGCGGGGGATAAGCCGCCACCACGCCCGTCGGATGGGTGGCTCGGGCGATGCTGGCAGCATTCGTCGCATGTGGGCTGGGTGCCCAGGTGGAAGTCGGGTGCATCGGAGGCGGGAAAGATGGGGCATCCGAACGGGCAGGCACCGCAGGCAGTCCGGTAGGGGGCGCGAAGTCGGCGTACCCGGTGGCACGGGACTCCCCGGTCGGATCCCAGGTATCGGAGGGGATCGGGGTACGGGGATCCCACGCCTCTTCGGCAGTGTCCGTGGCGGGAGCAAACCTGCTGAACGGCACGGCGGGGTTACGCGGTTCTTTGGAAGCCGGGGTGATCGTCTCCAATGGTGGCACCGCCAACTGCGGAGGCTGATATCCCACTGGCTGCCCCGGATCGGGCCGGAGCGGCTCCAGCCAGTCGGCGTTGGCAGGCGGCGCGAACATAGGGGCGTCGCTGGGTGCGGCAAACCCAAGTGGGTACCCCAGATCAGCAGCGTCCCGTTCATCCATAAGGGACAGTCTACTAGGTGCCAAGGTTCCCCCTTCTTCGGAAGCTCTCGACCCTCGCAATTGCTGGATGGCTGGCACTGTTCGACAGGAAGTCCTACGGGGGGCGACATCACAAACACGGCC
This sequence comes from Propionibacteriaceae bacterium, assembly GCA_031255975.1. Taxonomy (GTDB): domain Bacteria; phylum Actinomycetota; class Actinomycetes; order Propionibacteriales; family Propionibacteriaceae; genus WRGV01. Next base: position 3,097 of record JAIRRM010000026.1, read on the forward strand.
CGGCCACCGCGAATCCGAATGGCAACCGAATCCTAATCGAACCGATAGAGGCTCGGTTTCACGGGTACACACCGCACGATGACGTCGGCTCCAGGTGTCTCTCACTAGCGCTCTCAAGGCGCGCAAGCTAGGCTGGTCGTTGTACAGGCGCATTTGGGTGTGCCCAAATATCCAAGGGAAAGCAGGCGGGTCGTGCCGACAGGCAAGGTGCGTTTCTACGACGCGGAGAAGGGCTTCGGCTTCATCACCAAAGACGATGGCGGTGATGTGTATGTGCGCGCTCAGGCGCTGCCCGCCGGTTTGGCCACCCTGAAGGCTGGGCAGAAGGTGGAGTTCGGGATCATCGAGGGCCGCAAAGGTGAGCAGGCGCTTTCCGTCGCCGTCATCGAGGCTCCGGCCAGCCTGTCGAAGGCACAGCGCAAGCCACCGGAGACGCTGGCGGT
>JAIRRM010000078.1 GCA_031255975.1 Propionibacteriaceae bacterium
CCGTTCGCTAAGGCTCGTTCGGCCTCAATGGGATCGCTGATAGCTCCGCCGGCGGCGATGGGTATGCCGGAGAACTGCCGTACCTGAGTAGCAAACGGCAAGGTATAACCGGAGGCGTCGGGACGTTCAGCCAGAGTGTTGCCGCCGGCGGCGATGTCCACCATGTCGGCTCCATCCATACGCATCAGCACCGCGAGCGACACCGCGTCAGAAGAAGTCCAGCCCCCGATGGCAAGGTCGCTGCCGGGGATACGTACCAGCAGTGGCCCATGCCAACTGATGCGTACCGCAGTGATGATCTCGCGCAGCAGCCGTACCCGGTTGGAGTACACGCCGCCGTAACTGTCGGAACGTTTGTTGGTGAGCGGTGAGAGGAACTGGTGTACCAGGTAGCCGTCGGCGGCGTTTATCTCCAGGCAGTCGAATCCGGCGCGTTCAGCGCGGCGGGCGGCGGAACTGAAATCGGTTACGACGCGATTGATGCCGCTGCGGGTGAGCACCTCCGGTACCGGCAATCCGGGGAAGGCGATGGCGGTGGGGGCCACCGTCTGCCAGGGCACCTCGGAGGCCACTCCCAGCGCGTTACCGCTGGACATGAGCGGAGACGCTGCGGAACCCTTACGTCCGGCGTGGCTGAGTTGCAGGCAGATACGCACCGGGCCACGGCCTTTGTCGTCGATCGGTACCCGCACCGAATGGATGAAATCGATGATGTGCTTCCACGGCTCCACCTGTAGATCAGACCAGAGCCCCACATCCGCCAGTGTCACCCGCGCCGCCGGGTTGACGGCGGTGGGTTCGGTGATTATCAGGCCAAAACCACCTTGTGCGAATGAACCGTAGTGAGCCAGATGCCAATCGGTTGGCATCCCGTCGCCGTAACGTGCCGAGTACTGCAACACCGGTGCCGCCCAGGCGCGATTCGCCAGCCGAACCCCTCTGAGGTTCAGCGGTCGGAGTAGCAACGGCCTTGGCTTCATCAGTATCGGGTCAGTCTACGGTGTTTGCTGGCGTGTGGACGGGCGGCTTCCTCACCGAGACGCGCAACCTTGTTGGCCTCATAGTCGGCGTAGTTGCCCTCGTACCAGAACCACTGCGGTGTATTGCCGTCATCGCCATCCCCCTCCCAGGCGAGGATATGGGTCGCCACCCGGTCGAGGAACCAGCGGTCATGGCTGATTACCACGGCGCAGCCCGGAAACTCCAAGAGGGCGTCCTCTAGCGATTGTAAGGTCTCCACGTCCAGATCGTTGGTCGGTTCGTCAAGTAGCAGCAGGTTGCCACCCTGTTTCAGGGTGAGGGCGAGGTTGAGGCGGTTACGTTCACCGCCCGAGAGCACTCCGGCGAGCTTTTGCTGATCCGGCCCCTTGAACCCGAATGATGCGACGTATGCCCGGCTCGGCACCTCGAAGTTGGCCACCTTGATGTGATCGAGGCCGTCGGAGACCACCTCCCACACGTTCTTCTTCCCGTCGATTCCGGCGCGCCCCTGATCGACATAACTCAGCTTTACGGTTTCGCCGAGCTTGATGGTTCCGGAATCCGGGGTTTCCTCGCCGACACTCATCTTGAACAGGGTGGTCTTACCGACACCGTTAGGGCCGATGATGCCGACGATGCCCGCTTTCGGCAGATCGAAGCCGAGGCCGTCAAACAGCGCCCGGCCCTCGAAGCCCTTGACGATATTGTCAGCGACCAGCACCACATTGCCAAGGCGGGGGCCGGGTGGGATATTGATCTCGGATACATCCAGTTTGCGAGAGCGTTCCGCCTCGGCTGCCAGTTCCTCGTAGCGGGCCAGGCGGGCTTTGTTCTTTGCTTGTCTGGCCTTCGGCGATGAGCGTACCCACTCCAGTTCGCGTTCCAGGATTTTGGCGCGCTTGGCGTCCTTCTGCCCCTCAATCTGCAAGCGTTTACGCTTGGTTTCGAGGTACGTGGAGTAGTTGCCCTCGTAGCCGATGAGCTGCCCGCGATCCACCTCGCAGATCCATCCCACCACGTTATCTAAGAAATAGCGGTCATGGGTGACGGCCAGTACTGCGCCGGGGTAGTTCTTCAAGTGGCCTTCCAGCCAGGCGACCGACTCGGCGTCCAGGTGGTTGGTTGGCTCATCGAGCAGCAACAGATCTGGCTGTTGCAGCAACAGCTTGCAGAGCGCCACACGGCGCCGCTCGCCGCCGGATAGCACATCCACCGGGGTATCCCCAGGCGGGCACTGCAACGCATCCATCGCCTGTTCCAACTGCGAGTCGATGTCCCAAGCGTTGCGAGCGTCCAGTTCCGTTTGCAGCTCACCCATCTCGGCCAACAGCGTGTCGAAGTCGGCTTCCGGGTCGGCCATCGCCTCAGAGATTTCGTTGAAGCGCCGCAGCATCGTCTTGGTGGCGGCAACCGCTTCCTCGACATTCTCCAGCACCGTCTTGCCCTCGGTGAGTGGCGGCTCCTGTTGCAGGATGCCTACCGTCGCCTCTTTGGCCAACTGCGCTTCGCCGTTGTTGATCGGCTCCAAGCCAGCCATCACTTTTAGCAGCGTGGACTTTCCGGCACCGTTCGGCCCGACGACACCGATCTTCGCATCCGGGTAGAAGGCCAGCGTGACGTTATCCAATATCACCTTCTCGCCCGCAGTCTTACGGACGTTCCGCATGGTGTAGATGAACTCCGCCACCTAGTGCCCCTCTCCTGGTTGGCATACCTGTTTACGCGATGGACGGTCAACGGCCCTGGATAGGGCGCATTCCGACCACATAAGTATGCCAGCCAATTGGCAGCCGAATGGCATCAGGTTGCGCTGCGACGCCACCTGGTCACGGGGAAGCCCGCGTGTCTTGTGCGGTTGGATTCATGTTGCCAACTCCGTCACGGCTTCGGCGCTGGTGCCAGGGCTGCTATCGTAATCCGTCGTGTCACCTTCGGGTGGCTCGGTATAACCGGTGAACTCCGCTGTCGCCATCTCGATGTTGGCCTCAGCGGGCGCGGCTTCGGTAGTTGGTTCCGCCGGACGGGCTCTACTCACCCGATTAAATGTGGACGTGCCCCAGGTCACGTCATGTCCGGCGGTGGTGGCGTCTAGATAGAGGTAATAGTTGATACGGCCCTCTCGCTCATACTTCCGGGTACGTACTCGCCCGGTGACCAGCACCGGATCACCCTTACGGAATGATGCTCGCACCCCCTCGGCGAGCCTGCCGGAACAGCGTACTGTCATCCAGGTGGTTTCGTCGTCCTGCCAGCCACCGCTGCGCCACACCCGTGGCGTACACCCCAGCCGGAAGCTGGCGCTCTGGTAGCCGTCATGTTGCCGGAAGTCCACCTCGCCACCGACCAGTCCGTTCATCGTGATTATCGAATCCATAGCTTTTGCCTTTCGCTTCGAGACGCACTACTGCGTGTCTTCGTGCTGTCTCTAGTCGGCGAAAAGGCAAACCGGCCAGCGAATCCGAAATTGTGGATAACTATTTCCACCTCGTCAACCTGTGGATAACTCGCCCAGCGGTACTGGCGCAAGCGTACGGCCCAGACGTGGCCAATTGGGCAAGCTACGGCAACGCTCGGGCCAACGCGGCGACAAATCGGGCGTAACGCTCCAATTCGGTGTTCACCGGAATGAGCACCGCTTGGTCAGCGACCCGGCGTACCGATTGCTGTAGCGCCGCGGTGGCTTTGGCGGCGCGGTTGTTGGCAGATATTCGCACTCCGAAGCTGACCAACAGCCCCAACAAAAACCCGGCTAGCAGCGCTCCGCCGAACAACCAGGTCGGCACCGGTGTGTCATGCCACATCGGGCGAGGCAGCGGTTTCATCCCGAAGTATTCGGTGATCGGCCCAGACCCCAGCCAAGCCAGCCCTAACACGGCAATGGCTAGTAACCCCCACTGCAACACACGCACCAAGCGCCACCAGCCGATAGCGGCAGACGTTCCCAGGTCGGTGGTGGCGACGGCGGCGTCCAACTCATCAGACAATGCGGCCTCATGCGACAGGCTCGCTTGCCGGATGGCTTTTGCCCAGCCCAGGCTGAGGCCGGGTGACACGTCATCGGACAGATCGCGTAGCGCGGTACTCACCTGGGCGCGTTGTACGTCGGACGAGCGTAGCGCAGTACGTTGCGCCGTGTTATCGGCGGCGTTGACGGTGGAATCCGAGGTAGCCGTGACTCTGGTTCCGGGCAGCAACGCCCCCAAATGCAATCGTTTAAGCGGGTCGGGGCGCAGTCTTCCGATCCAGGAGAGCAGCGGCCAGCCTGTCGCCACGCCGCCGCGGATTCGGGTGGATTGTCGTACCGCATCCGAGACCTGAGCAACCCCGGCGGCAGACGATAACGCGGCGACCAACTTCCCGGCCCGCTCGTCCGACACCCGCCGATTGCGATTCCGGTTGAGATCGCCGGAGAGTGCCAACGCACCGGCCTCCACATCGTGCAGCAGTCTGGCGGCCGCCAGCCGCTTCGTCTTCACCAGCGCCGCCACCTCGGCTTGCAATGCTGCCACACCGTCGCCGGTCAGCGCCGAGGTGGTCAACACCTTAGCCTTGTCAAGCCCTTCCGCACTCAACAGAGTGCGCAGATGTTCCCGGGCTGCCGCCAGATCGATGGGGGAGAGCTTGTCGGATTGGTTCAGCACCACCAGCATTACGTCCGCGTACGCACTGAAACGACTCAGATACCCCTCATGCAGCGCGTTGTCGGCGTACTTCTGCGGATCGAGCACCCAGATCAGTCCATCGACCAACCTAACCAGCCGATCCACCTCGGTACGGTGTGACACCGCAGTGGAGTCATGATCCGGTAAATCGAGCAGCACCAGACCGTCCAGCTGGGTGGCTCCGGCGTCCAGTCGGTGCCGGAGCGGTACCTCCATCCAGTCCAGCAGATCATCAGGCATGGTTCGGCCCCAGACGGCGGCCATGGCGCGCCCGGTGGTGGGACGTTTCACCCCAGGCAGCGCTAGCTGTGTACCGGAGATGGCGTTGAACAGGCTGGATTTGCCGGAGCCGGTGGCCCCAGCCAACGCGATAACGGTGTGGTCGCCCGAGAACGCCAAGCGGCGATCTACCTGACGGGTGGCGCGCAATGCCTGGGCTACGTCGGCTTCTGGGCTCCGGCCCGCGGCGTACCCGGCGGCCTCTCGCAGTGCGGCGGCCCGATTAGCGAGTAGGGATGAAACGGGGAGCTTGGTTGTCATGCCGGCTCACCGTCCTCGTCATCCTCCGGCGACTGTGGGGCAGGCACATCGGTTATCTCCGTAAGGTCGGTCGCATCCAGGTCGATCACGATAGGGTCGTCTTCTACCAACTCGGCATCCACGATGTCGTCGTCTTCTGGTTCCAATCGAATCGGTGCCGTGATCGATAGGAGTTCATCCTGCGGGGGCAGTTCGTTTGGCCCGCGACCCCCACTGCCAAGTTCGTGTTCACGGCGCAACTCTTTGATCGCCTCGGTGATCTTACGCAACCGTCTGGGTTGCCGGGTGTCGAGACCCAACCCGTCCAATACCACGGTGAAGCGTGCTAATTCTCCGGCCAGTAGCCCTTGCACTCGGGCAGCGAGGTCATCGCGGGCCGTCTGCGCCAGAGTTCTGACGGCGGTGTCGCCGAAGATGGACTCCAGCAGTTTCTGTGCCAATACGGTGGTACCACCGGCCACGCCCACCTCCGCGCCGGTCAGCCCGCCGGTGTTGGCGAAAATGAACAGCATCAGCGCCGCCCCAATGCCGTTCACGCCAGCGGCGGCGATACGGGCGGTGTTGCGTTTGGTTTTGCCCTCACTCGCCACCAGTTCGAGCACATCCGACTGCCATTCGCGGATGGTACGGGCCACCGCATCCTGGTAATGCGTCGACGAGCGGGCCAATTCTGGATGGGAGGTTATCAGATCGCGCCCGGCGGGGCTGCTTCCCCACACATCGGCTGCCCGTTCGGCGGCCGCGTCTCCAGCCTCGGTGAGTAGCGCCTCCAGGCCAGAACCCGCCGCCAACTGCACCTGGGCACCTGCCTGGGGCTGGGTGCGGAACAACCCGGAAAGCTTGTCTTTCAGCCACGACACTTTGGCGTCAATCGCTTTGCTGAACTCGGAAGTGCCGACATACTCATGCCAGCGAGACAACACTTCACCACGCAGCAGGCTGCCATCAGACACCTGCGCCGCCACCACCCGGGCGGCTTCCTGGTAGGCGGCGGTGGCGTCTTCCCCCAATGTGGTGGCGGCGTTCACTTGGTCGTCTATCGCCAGCGCCACAGCCTGCACTTTTTGGACGACGTTGCCGATGGCACCGTCCAGGGTCTGCGCCACTACGGCGCGCCGTTCGTTCGCATCAGTCGCCAGGGCTGCCAGCCAGGCGCGCAGTTCGGCGACGACCGCATCGGGCAGTAACCCTGCGGCATCCGTGGTTGTCTCGGGGATCACGAACTCTGGCACCTGGGCGAGACCCCGTTCGTCCATCATTCGCCGTAGGTCGGCGGGCACGATGGTTACGGCCTCGGGCGGTACCCGGTTCAACACCACCGCCATGGCCACCGCGCGATCGGCGGCGGCGGTGAGGAAGTCCCACGGCACCGCGTCGGAGTAGCGGGCGGCGGAGGTGACGAACAGCCATAGGTCGGCGGCGGCCAGCAGAGTGTCCGCCAGGGCGCGGTTCGTGGAAACCACCGAGTCGATGTCGGGCGCGTCCAACAGCGCTAGTCCCAGCGGCAGACTGGGCTCTGATACCAACTGCAACGCGGTGGGGGTGTCGGATTGGGCGCGGGTACGGGTGAGCCCCGCCAATATGCGATCGTCATCGAACCAGTGTTCGTCGCCCGGGTGGTACACCAATACCGGTGATTTGGTGGTGGGGCGCAGCACGCCGGGGCGGGTAACCACCCGCGCCAGCAATGAATTGACCAGCGTGGACTTTCCGGCTCCGGTGGAACCGCCGACGACTGCCAACAGGGGAGCTTCCAGGTTTGCCAACCGAGGCAGCACATAATCACCCAGCTGTCCCGACACCTTACGCGCCGTGGTCACTGTGGCTGCGGCATCCGGTAGTGGGAGCGGCAGTGAGACCTGCGTCAATTCGCGGCGTAACTCCTTAAGGGAGTGTTCGAGCCCTGCCGCCATCATCTGTTCCTTACGCCTGGAGCCTCAGCGTCCCATCGGGGCCGGGTAGTTGTTGCCTGGTCTGGCTGTTGGGGGTGGATAGCCGTTCATCGAAGTCGGAGCCGGGTATCGTCCAGCCGGAACGGGGTGGCCACCGCCGCCGGATGAAACTGGGTTCGCGATTGCGCCGCCACGGTTGCGTGTCCACGGTAACCAACCCAATACACGCGCCTTCATGTTGGCTATCGTCCACGTTTCCGGCTTGACTCGCAAACCCTCCACGTCGGTGAGCGCTAGTGGACGTCGCGCTTCCAGATCGAAGAGCAGTTCGCGTTCGCGTGCGATGCCGGGTTCGTCTACCAGTCCCCTTATCGTGGCGGATCTAAGATAGGCCAACTCGCTGAGATCGCCGATGAAGTGCGAGGTGGCGCGCCAGATACGCCAGCCACGTAACAGCGAGGCCAGCCAAAGTTTTGCGCGGTTCTTCAGCAGGCAGAACGTCAGCGGGTCACGCTCGGTGAGGTACCCGGCGCGTACGTAATCGTCCAATCGCCAGGCCAGCTGGCTTCGCTCCCTGGCCAACTGCCGCAGCAACCAACCAACGAGCGATAACAGCAGCATCACGCCAAGGAAAGTCATTGAGGACAAGTCACCGATCACGGTGGCCAATCCGTTGAACATCATGTGGCCGGTGGCGGCCATCAGGAATCCGGCCAGCGGACAGAGGATACGAGCCAATTTGGATTGCTGCCGAATACCGATGATGAGCCCGATGGCCACACAGGAGGTGAACAGTGGATGCCCCCACGACAGAAACAAGCCGCGTGCCATCACGGTGCTGTGCAGCATCTCGGCGGGGTTCTGCCCGGTGATTTTGGTGGTATAGATCCAGATGCGCGAGTAGTAGAGGATGTTCTCGGTGAAGGCGAACCCCACCGCGCTCAGGCCGGCCAGCGGGATGGTCTGTAGCGGTGTCACCAGCCGGTAACGTAACGCGATAGCCAGCAGGAACACGATGGTGCATTTGGCCATCTCCTCGACGAACGGAGCCACGAAGATGGCGGTACGGTCGCCGCTGCCGGGATCGCCCGCCCCCTGTACGCCGACCAGTGTGCCCATCCAGGTGTTTAGTTCCAGGCTGGCCAGCACCGACACGCTGCCGCCCCAGGCCAGCGCGATGAGCTTTGCGAGCGCCGAGGTGGGGCGTAACCGGTCGATGGCGAAGAAAAGCGCCACATATACCGCAAGCGTCGGCAGCGCCAGCCGCGCGGCCATCCAGAACGCCTCGGCGTATTGGTTTTTGGTCAGCTCTTGTGGTTGCCCGACTTCGCTGGTCACTTCGGCGACTTGTTCGATCAGGGTGTCGCGCATCAGGTAATAGAACACCACAAAACATGCGGCGGAGAGCAGCAACAGGGCGACGGCGGCCCAGGTGTACGGGCTGCGTATCCGTCGCCGCCACCAGGTTTCGGTGGGGTCAACGGCTTCCGGCAGCCCAGCGGCGGCACGCTGATACGCCACCGCCTGCTCCGAAAGTGCCGTCATCGACATAGGGTCTAGCCTACCGGGTAGACGGGCAGTCGAGGTGGTCAAGGTGGTGGACATAGGCAGGGGTCATGGCTTGGCTATGGATGATTTCAGTTGGTCATTGGTTGGCGGGGGCGGCGGCATGACGAAGAAAAGGTGAAAAAGAGAAGCGGCGGAGAGGGGACGGCCAATGGCGAGTCAATCAGCTATGGGTGAATGATTCCAGTTAAGTGCGGCTAATCATCGAAGCCGCGCGCGGTGAGCGCTTCGCCGACGGCATCGGCCTCGCGGATGGCGGCTACGATGAGGGGCACCGCGAACGCTCGGATGTCGAAGGCCCCAGAACGGGCCAGCTGGGCCTCGCGCACTCGTCCCGCTAAACCGGATACCAGCGGTACGCAGCGGATTCCAAGCAGCAAGGTGAGGCCGACGCGCTCCGGTTCCACTCCGAGGTTCCGTAACGGGCCGGTGAGACGTACTATCACGTCCACCAGGTCGGTGGTGCGGGTGGTGAGGGTGACCAGGGCCGCCACCAACACCAGCGTGAGCAGCATGGCGGGCACCACCACGGCGAGACGCCAATCGCGGGTGAGCGCGTGCAGCGCGGCTATGAAAATCACCATCACCAGCACCGGGCGTACCTGTCGCCACAATGTTTTTACACCGATCCCGGCGCTCAGATATGCCAGCAGCAGCAGCGCCAGCAGGCCGAGGGACGCGGGTATCCAGCGTCCGGCCACCACGGCGACGACTGCGATCAGCACCATGCCCCCCAGTTTCCAGGCGGCAGGGGAACGGTGCAGCCAGGAGTCGCCGGGGAGGTAGAGGCCGAGTTGGTTCATGTCCGCTCCCTACTCGGTTCCCGGGAGTCGGTGGTTGGGTTCCTGAGGGCCAACTCGGTATCCATCAGCCGTTTGTAGTAAGTGATCGCCTCTGTAGGGGTGCCGTCGGCTACCACGCGGCCTTCGTCGAACACCACCACTCGGTCGAAGCCAGTGAGTAGGCTCAGGTGGTGCGTGGCCATCACGATGCTCTGGGGTAGATCGGCGATAAGAGACGCGAACATCCGGGTGTTGCGAATATCCAGCAGCGTGGTCGGCTCGTCCGCGAGGAGCAACGTCGGTTCGGTGATGAGCACCGCCGCCAGCGCCAGTAGTTGCTTCTGACCGCCAGAGAGCAGATGCGCCGGTTTCTCAGCGGATTCGCTGAGCCCGAAGCGCGCCAACGTTTCGTCCACCTTCGCGTCCAGCGCCGCTTTGGTCAATCCGGAGCGGCGCAGCGAGAACGCCACGTCTTCACGTACCGTCGGCATGATGATCTGATGGTCAGGGTCGGTGAAAATGAAACCGGTGCTACGTCGTACCTCTTTGGCTTCGCGCACCGTGTCGTATCCGGCGACGCTGATATGGCCGCTGGTTGGTTGGATGAGACCGTCGAGCATTCGGATCAGGGTGGACTTGCCGGAGCCGTTATGGCCGATGATGCCGACGCGGCGTTCATTCAGGACGAGGTCAATGTCGTATAGCACCTGGTGGGCGCGCGGGGTGCCCGTGTCGAAGACATGGCTCACCCGTTCGACGCTGATAGGCACGGGCGGGCTGGACGGCGCGGTTATCGCCGTGGGCTCGGTTGCCGATATGTCACTCATGGTTCCGTCCGTCATGGTTCCGTCCGTGCTGCGATGACGACGCTACCCCGGATACTGCCAGCGGCGCTGATGTATCCGGGGTAACCGCCCAAGTTACTTCGGCACATACGACCGGATAGGCGGCGAGTTGGTTCATCGTCGTGGTGAACGGCCTTGGCAACGGGGTCACGAATATCTATTTCAGCAGGCCAGGGTAGGCCTTGTGTACTCCGGCGGCGATAAACGCGGCGATGACAGCCTTCAGCGCATCACCAGGCAGGTACGGTATTACGCCCGCCACGATAGCTTTGCCGAGGCTGAGTTCGGCGACGATCATCATGCCGATCACACCGAGTACGTAGACGAACAGCAGTCCGAACAGCACATGGATGATGACGCCCTTCCACCACAGATATGGTTCCCGATTCACCCGTTCGGTCGCCCAGCCGATGAGCAGTGCGGCCAGCGAGAACGCGAGGAAGAACCCAACGGTGACGTTGGCGAGCACCGCGAGGCCGCCGCGACCGCCGGAGAGCAGCGGTAAACCGATGATGACAAGTGTCTGGAGCAGCAGTTGTGACAGGAAACCCAGTCGCCAGCCGAGCACCGCGCCGGCCAGCATCACACCGAGGGTCTGCGCGGTGATCGGTGTCGGGGAGATGGGCAGATAAAACGGGGGGACGAACCCCAGCGCGGCGGTGACTCCGGCGAACACCGCCACCAGAGCGATGTCGCGGGCGGCGAGCCGACGCGCTGGAGGCATGGTCGCCGCAGCCGCGGCGGGAACTGTGCTTGGTTCAGACATACCGTCTACCTTAACACCGTTCAGGCGATTCGCTTAACGGTGTTCAGGAGGATTTGGTTCGGGAGCCCACGGGGGCTTCCTTAGGTGAGGCACCAGGGGTTCGAGCGGTGCGTGTGCATGTGCGTGTTCATTGGGCAGTTTCGTACCTGTTTCGATGGGGAATCCGTACGCATTTGCCCAATGAACACTGAAATGAACCGGCACGGGTCGGCGGGTTCGGGTGATCGGGGGAGCCCCGCAGCCTTTCGCGGAGTCGCTCG
>JAIRRM010000125.1 GCA_031255975.1 Propionibacteriaceae bacterium
ATCCAGTGCGTCGGTGTCACGACCCACGATCATGCTCACCGCGCGCCGCGCCGCGCACAAGTCACCGTCGTACAGCGCCCGCCGTACCGTCAGCGCCGCTACAGCCAGATCGCGCGCCGCAATACATTGCCACGAGATGAGTACGCACACCGCGAAACCCATCCAGCGATGTGCCCAAAACGCCACCCAAACCACCGCGCCGGTGAATACCACGGTGAGCAGCACCAGGGTTACCGCCAGCACTGCCCCCGCCAGACGTTCCCGCTCTGGCAACACCCGGCGTAACCAACGCTCCCCCGCCGTGATCGCCCAACCCATACCCCGTACCGGATGTGGCAACCAGCGGGGGTCACCGATCACCAGATCAAGCAAGAACCCACAGGCGCTCGCCGCCGGAAACAGCAAAGTTAGGTTCACCCGAAATCACCCCCTGGGGCCCCAGCCTATGTTGTCTGCGCGCTACTCCCCAACGTCTACTTGTGGCGCGGAACTGGAGCTACGCTCCGATCCGAACCGACCGGCACTCCTGGTTTTGGCAAGCCGAACCAGCGCGCAAACCACGACAAGCCCACCCATACTTGGGGTTTCCGTAAGCTCAACTGGTGTACGGGATGTAGGCGGACTCAAAACGGCGTTCGGGGTCGCGCCCCATAGAGCGCGACCCCGAACTGCTACCGGGTTCAGAGTGCGGCATTGATTGTGGCGATCTCGTCTGGGGTCAGTTCCCAGTCGAGCGCCACGGCGTTCTCATCACCTTGTGCTTTATTGCGGACGCCGAGCAGCGCTGACGACACCAGCGGATTCTGCGCGCTCCAGTTGATCGCCACGGCGGACACCGGGGCGTGGTGGGCGGCGGCAATGCCATCAAGTACCTTCAGCACCTCCTGGGCCTTCGAGAAGGCTGGTTCGGTGAAGAACGGATAGAAGATGCTACGCCAGTCGTCAGCGGCAAACTCTGGCTGGGTACGGTATTTGCCGGTGAGCATACCGGCAGCCAACGGTGCCCACGCCATGACGGCGATACCGTTGCCCTGCGCCCACGCCATCAACTCCTCATTGCCGCGCTCCAACATGGAGTGTTGCACCTGTAGGAACTCGATAGCGGTGAACTCACTGGCGGCACCGATCAGTTCGATTGACGAGTTGGACACGCCGACGTGCTTGATGACGCCCTGCTCTTTCAACTCCTGCAAGGTGCCGAACGTCTCGGAAGCCGGGGCCTTGGTGTCGGTGTCAGGCCAGTGCTGCATGTAGAGGTCGATGTAGTCGGTGCCGATACGGGTAAGTGCCAGGTCAATCTCGCGCAGCACGTTATCGCGCGATCCGTTCTGGAACAACCCATTACCCTCGCCGTCCGGCCAGGTGACGCCGAACTTATCGGCGATGGCGATCTTGGAGCGATCCCGCCCAGCGATCGCCTTGCCGACCAGTTTTTCAGCGGCCCCGAAACCGTACACCGGCGCGGTGTCGATGAAGTTCACGCCGTGATCGAGCATGGCGTGGATGGCCTCGATGGCCTCACCTTCGTCCTGCCCGCCCCAGCCGGTGCCGCCGATACCCCAGGTACCAACAGCGACTTTGGACAATTCAAGCCCCGTACGGCCAAACGGTGCATATCTCATCTGCGTTTTCCTTTCTCAGTTATGACGATTGTTCGTCCCATCAATCCGACCCCGCGAAGAACACCACCAGAGCGTTCCGCGGGGAGCGGAAAGAGGTCTGACCGGCGACGGAATGGGTCGGATACCCGCCGCCGATCAGACCGGAGGGGGGTGAGACGATCATTCCTCAGGGCGTAACGCCGCCAGTTGTCCGAACACGTCGGTTGACTTCAGGCCATAGTAAGCGTCTTTGTAAACTTGGAACACCTTGTCATAGACGGCTACGTTGGCCGGAATCGGCTCGTACACCTTGTCGAAGCGCACCATCTTCTCGACGACTTCGCCCACATCCTTGAAGATGCCCGCGCCTACGGCGGCGAGCCCTGCGGCACCCAGAATGGAGGCGTCAGGAACATCCAGTGTGCGAATTCGCACCCCGAACACGTCGGCGACGATCTGGCACCAACCCGCAGACTTGGACGCGCCACCAGTGAGGGTAATCACATCGTCCATCTGCACACCTGCGGCCAGCATGGACTCCAAGATGTGCCGCGCCTCCAGGGTGATGCCTTCCATGACCGAACGCACCATGTCGGCCTTGGTGTGCGTGTTGCGCAATCCAAGGAACATGCCGGTCGCGTTGGTGTCCCATGTCGGGTAGCCGGAACCGAACAGCGCGGCGTAGAAAATCACGCCATTGCTGCCGGGCTTGGACTTCTCGATGTAGTTCTGCTCCATGAGGATGTACGGATCAATGCCGGTCTTGGCGGCTTCCTCCACCTCGGCGGCGCACATCGTGTCGCGGCACCAGCGATAACAGGTAGCACCAGAAACCTGCGGCCCTTCGACCTCGAACACACCCAGCACTGGGCTGGATGGAATCATCATGCCGGTGAGCGCCTTGAAGTCGGGTTTCGCCAGGCCGACGGCCAGCAGGCCGAAGGTGCCAATGGTGAGCGACGCGGCACCATCCTTGATGACACCCGCACCCATGGCGCTGAGTTGTTGATCCCCGGAACCGGCGACGATCTTGGTGCCGACGGCAAGACCGGTGCGGGCCGCCACGGCCTCCTTGATGGTGCCAACCACCTCGGCAGGCTTGCAGGTCTTCGGGAACTTGCTGCGGTCGAACCCGAGCGCGGCACACAGTTCCTCGCTCCAGTCGAGAGTGCGCACATCCATCAGACCAGTTACGGTGCCGTCAGAGATCTCAACCACGAACTCATCGGAGCCGAAACCATGAAGGATGAAGCTCTCCACCGTGGAGAAGTACTTCGTCTTCGCGTAGGTCTCCGGCTCGTTCTTCATCACCCAGTAATACTTGGCCGCCGCGAAGATGTTGTAGCCCGGCATACCGGTGATCTCGTTGCGCCGCTCTGGACTGATCTTCTCATTCATCTCAGCCATCACGGACTCGGCGCGCGAATCCAGCCAGATGTAGAACTTGTCGTCTATCGGCAACAGATTCTCATCCATCAAACAGAAGGACGAGCGGTTCACCGAGAACGAGATTGCCTTGATAGCGTCCGGGGTGACGCCGGACTCCGCAACCGCGTCTTTCACTGCGTCGAAAGTGATGTCGAGGACAAACTGCGCGCCCACCTCGACCCAGTTCGGCTTCGGTTCGTTGAGGGTGTATTCACGGTAACCCTTGCCGATAACCTTGCCGTCGAGGCCCATCACGGCGGCTTTGGTGCCAGTGGTGCCGACATCGACACCGATCACGTATTCAGTCATATTTGAGTTGTTTCCCTTCTCTTTTCATGTTGCCTGTCGCGGGGTTCTTCGTCATTCGTCATCGACGACGATCAACTCCCGCAGTTGGTCGAATCGGTCGATCATGCGCTCGTACCCGCCGCTCGCCAAGAGCAAGTCGGGGCCGTAGCCATAGCTGACCGTCCAGCATCTGACACCGGCGTTGCGGGCGGTGTCCACGTCGTAGGGCATATCGCCGACGACCACCGCCTCCTCACGCGGCAGATAGAGCTTGGCGAGGATCTGGTTGATGCAGTCGGGGTCGGGCTTCGGGGCCGCCATGTCGTCGATGGTAACCACCATCTCGAACCGGTCGGCGATGCCGAGCAGTTCTAGCACCCGCTTGGTGGCCACTCTCCCCTTTTGGGTGGCCACCGCCAACTGAGTGTGCGCGCTGAGCATGGCCAGCGTCTCGGACACCCCTGGATAGAGCGCGGTGCCCCAGTCGGAATGCTCGGCGTAGTACGGCCCGAAGACCGCCAGCGCCTTCCCTATCAGTTCGGAGCGCTCCTCACCCAATAACGCCGACCAGAGCTTTCGGGCCCCACCGCCGAGCGAGTGCCGCACCTGGGCGACACTGACCTCCGGCAACCCCAACTCCCGCAACGCATAGTTGACGGCGTGGGCGATGCCAGGCACGGTATCGGCGAGGGTACCGTCAAGATCGAGGATTATCACCCCTGGCGTGCTTGGCATCGTCACGTCCCTTCGTTAGTTTGCCGCAATCCGGTCTCCGTTTCGAGCGATATGAGTGTCACGGCTGGTACGCCGGCACCAAACCGATCTCGCGCATGGTGTCCAGCGCGTTGATAATCTCAATGGCGGCCCGGGTGCCGATGAGGTCGGCACCAGCCAGCAGAAACGCGTAGGCGTTCTGTGGCCGCGGGAACTTCACTCCGGCGACCTTCAGCTTGACCGGCGTGCCCATGAGCGCCTTCTTCATCACCAAGAACTGATCCATCGTCGGCCCCTCGAACTGGCCGGTGGCGGTCTTGGCGTAATCGCAACCAACCTCAGCGATGATCTCGCACGCGATCTTGATCTGCTCGTCGGTAAGGAACGCCACATCCAAAATCACCTTGGTTAGGGCATCACCGGCGGCTGCCTTGAAGTCTTGTAGCTCAGTGCGGATCTCCAACACGTCACCGCTACGTAACGCGCCCACATTGATTACGGTATCCACCGCTTTGCAACCGGCCTTGACGGCGTACTCGGTCTCCAGCGCCTTAATCTTGGAAGGCACGACGCCGAACGGGAACCCGATGCCGGTGGCGGGCAATACGTCGGTACCGGCCAACTCCTCGACGACCACCGGAGTCCAATATGGACTGGCCGAATAGAAGGCGGCGCAGTTGTACTTGACAGCTTCGCGGCAACCGGAACGAATGTCGGCCTCGGTGGTCTCTTTGGGGAGCACCGAATGGTCAAAACACTTGCCCAGTGCCCACTTGTCCATCTTGGAAAGATCGATCATTTTTGATCTCCTTAATCTTCAGCTTGGGAGTCGGGTGCCGGGAATTACCCCGACACCCCACACCCTGTTTAGCGCACGACCTCGGGACTACCGAAGCCAACCGCGTCCCTTGGCACACGACGCGGGGATTCCGGCTCGGAGGCCGGAATGACGGAACTAGCCCCGACACCCCACACCCTGTTTAGCGCACGACCCCGGGCCCACCCGAAGCCAACCACGCCCCTTGACACACGACGCGGGGATTCCGGCTCGAAGGCCGGAATGACGGAACTCCCCCGACACCCCACGCCGTGACTCAGCCGAGTGTTTTAAGCTAGGCCCAACTGTGCTTTTATCCTTCGACCGAGCGCGTCCGCAGACTTCATGCCAGCGAACAGATCGGCGGCGGTGATGGTGTTCGGATGGTTGTAGACAAACGAACCCTCGGTGGTAGCCGCCTCGCAGAACTCGTACAACCGCTCGTCGGAGACATCTTGCAGATTGAGATCGGCGAAAGTGACCGGCAGACCAGCAGCCGCCTGGAACTCGACGGTGGCTTCGACGAGGTCGGGATCGATATCATCGTCCACGCAGAACTGGCACACCAGACCAAATGACACCTTCTCGCCATGCAGATAATGGTGCGTCTCTGGCAGCGCCGGGAAGGCGTTGGCGAGTTGGTGAGCCGTGGCAAGGCCGCCGGATTCCCATCCGATACCGGAGAGCAGTGTGGTGGCCTCGATGACCTTATCCACGCTCGGTGTGAGCGCCTGCACCTTGATATCTTCGATGGCTCGCAAGCCATATTCCAAGATGGTGTCGCGGCACAGCTTGGCCATCGCCATGGCAGTCAGTGTCGCAGTGCCACCTGAGCAAGTGACGGCACGCTTCTGCCGGTTGATATCAGCCTCATACCATGTTGCGATGGCATCACCGATACCGGCGGCAAACAGCCGGAACGGAGCCTTCACAATCACCTCGGTATCGACCAGAATGTAGTCGGGGTTGGCCGGCCACAGATCGAACCCGGTACATACGCCCTCTTCGTCGTACCACACGGTACATGCCGAAGTCGGCGCATCATTGCTGGCGACAGACGGCACGATGATATGCGGTAGTTGAGCGAAAATCGCCGCGCCCTTGGCGGCGTCGAGGCATTTACCGCCACCGATACCGATTATCAGCGAAGCACCGTCACTCTTGGCGATCTCGGCGACGCGCTCAGCTTCGGCCTTGGTGGTCTCGCCGTTGAAGCCAACGTCGATCATGGCCACGTCGGCAGCCGCCAGCGACGCCGTAACCTTTTCGCCTACAGCGGCCTTCGCGCTCTTCCCCCAGAGCACCACTGCTTTGGTGCCCAGCATCTTGGCGTAGTCACCGATTTCGGTGATAACACCTGGCCCCTGAACGAATTTCCGGGGCAACAGGATCGCTTTCTTCGTCATGGATTACCCATCTTTCTTCTCAAAAGCTTTGACGGATTCGACAGAGCTTTTTAGGCCTTGGCGGCCTGGAATAGCTCCAGCAGGATGCCGTCCTTGAATACGAATGTCATCCGAGAGCCGTCCTCACCGATGCCGGTGTCAAACACGACGGAGTCGGCGGCGTCGATGTAGGGCTGGGCGTCTTCGGTGCGATACGCGACATGCGGAGTGCGGTGCATCACCTCGGGGAAGGGGCCGCCTTCCTCAAACTTCAGCCACTCGAACAGGTACTCGTTCTCCTCCGGGACAGATAGCCACAGCTTCATATCCTCGGCGTAAGACATGCCAGGCCGCTTTTCAGTAACCGGTACACCTATATGCCATAGCTCTAATGCCATGATATTTTCCTTTCTTACGTCAACTGCCCTCGGGCGACTTAGCCATTAAGTTTCAGTACGAAATCGAGGCCCGACCAGGCAACCGTCAGGAAGCCGGCGATGAGGCCGATCAAGCAGTAGAACAGTTCGCCGATGCCGGCGCTTAAGTAGTTGCTCCACTTCGAGCCGCCCTCTTTGAAGGAACCCGGGATGCTGGGGAAATAGCTCATTATGCAGAAGAACACGCCCGCGCCACAGAACAGCGCCGGGACGTAGTTGAACGGAGCGCTGGTGAGTTGCAGGAAAATCACCGGGATGCAGAGAATCAACAAAGTGATGGGCATCGCCCAGAATCCGAGCTTGCCAAGCGCGCCGCCCATCTCGAAGATGGCGACGGACGCGATAATGCCCAGTGTGTAGCTGATCATCGTCCACAACATGCCGTTGATGCCGTTGGTACCGACCTCTACCGGGTTAAAGGATGCCGCCAGGAAGTACAGTGCCCATGCCTGGAACGAGACCCAGCCGCCGCCCGCTTTGAACGGCCCGACTCCGCCTTTGCCAACACAGAACTGGTCGACGACCTGCACTGAGCCGGCCAGCACTCCGATCGGGATCGCAAAAGCGACCAAGTTGTACATGAATGTCATTTCTCAATACCTTTCAATAGCTAATTTCGTTGTAATTCGGTGGGCGGGCCGGTTTCGATCACCGACCCGCCCGGCTGATGTGGGGCTCAACGCCCCTTGTTATCCAGATAGAACTCGTATGCTCGAACATCGGTGTACGACTCATGAACAACCTTGCCGACGGCTTGCGCCATCACCATCGGGTCATCCGCCTGGAAAATGTTGCGTCCCATGTCAACGCCGTGGGCACCTTCGGCAATGGCCCGGTAGGCCATCGTGAGAGCTTCGCCTTCCGGCAACTTCTTGCCGCCGGCGATAACGATGGGAACCGGACAAGCCGCGGTAACCCGCTCAAAGCCGTCGCAGTAGTAGCTCTTCACCACGTTGGCACCATTCTCGGCCAGGAGCCGGGTGGCCAGTAGGAAGAACTTTTCGCTACGCTCCATATCCTTGCCGACCGCCACGACTCCCAACACCGGGATGCCGCAACGCTGCCCCGCGTCTACGGTGCGCGCCAACAGTTCCAGCGAGCGCCGCTCCCCGGGCGCGCCGATGAACGTCTGAACGGCCAGCGCGCATGCGTCAAGCGCCACCGCATTGTCGATGTCCGCGGCGACGCCGCCACCGTCACTCATGTCATCGAATAACACCGAGGCGTCGTACGTGGCACGAAGGCAGATCGGCTTGTTCACCGTCGGCGGCACGCAGGTGCGGAACGCGCCACGAGTGCCCATGAGCACATTGACATAGGGGGCCAGCGGTGGAATCACCAAGTCGAGGCGCTCCAGTCCGCTGGTCGGCCCCATGATGTAGCCGTGGTCGAAAGCCAGCATCACGGTATTACCCGAGGATGCGTCGAACATGGCGGCCAGACGATGCTGCATACCCCAGTCAAGGTGTTGCGCCCCCTTCACCGGGAACACCGCCGTGGGAGGTGCGATGCCAACGCCGAAATCCTTCGACGTCACATTGCCGTCATTGTCTGCCATGATCGCCTAGATCTTCTTGTAATACGGCGTGTTGCAGGGCGCGTTCCAGTAACGCAACAGTTCGTCGTCCATGCGAGCGATGAACATCTGGAACCCGGCCTGCTCCTGTACGGTGAGCATCTCACCGACGAAGTTTGCGACGATCTCAATGCCCTTCGTGGCCAAGTACTTTTCGCACTCGCGGTAGATGATGAGCAGTTCCATGAGTGTGGTGGCACCGGAGCCGTTGAGAATCAACATGATCTTCTCGCCGTCTTCGATACCGAGGTCGGCGAGCAACCCTTTCACCATGATGTCTGCGGTCTCATCCGCGGTCTTCATCGGCTGCCGACCGCCGCCACCTTCACCGTGCTGCCCCATGCCGATTTCCATGTCGTCATCGCCGAGATCGGCGAGCGCCATGCCGGTGGATGGGTGGGTAGCGCCACGGACGGCGACGGCCAATGTCGCCATGTTGTCGGCGAAACGCTGCGCCACGGCGGCGACCTCTTCGAGGCTCTTGCCTTCGGCGGCGGCGGCACCGGCGATCTTATACAGCGGGACGCAGCCGACCAGGCCGCGGCGGTCGTCGGCGTTGTCACGCGGAGCATTCGACACGTCTTCCTGGGTGACAACCTTGATGACCTGGTGGCCGGAACCTTCGAGTTGCCGCATCGTCAGATTGCCGGTGAGCATGTCGCCGGCGTGATTGAGCACCACGTACAACACGCCTTTACCTTTGTCGGCAAGTTTGATGGCATCGACACACGCCTGCGGGCCGGGGGCGGCAAAGACATCCCCCACCACAGAAATATCGACCATGCCATCGCCTACGAAGCCGGAGAGCGCCGGTTCATGACCCGCACCGCCCTGGGTGACGATGGTCACCCGGTCGGCCTTGTCGAGACTGTTGTTGATAATCATGTTTTGATCGCCGCGATGCAGCAGGCACTTATGCGCCGAGGCTAGGCCGTCGAGCAGTTCGTCGGTCAGATTCTCGGGCTGGTTAATGAACTTCTTCATCTTCATGTGGGAAGAACCTCCTCGTTCTTTTAAGTGTCGCCGCCAGAGAGAACCTGACGGCATGGTGGGCGGCTGAGTTTCATTCAATGCCGGTGGCCAAGCCCTCGAAAAGCATGGCCACGCTCAGTGCTCCGACATCCGCAGTGCCCAGGGTCTGTACGCCATAGGAGCGCGCTCGCCCGAATTTGGCCACCATGTCACGGGTGGCCTCGACGCCCGCCGCCGCCGCCTTGTTAGCGGCCTGGAGAATGTCGCCGATGTCGCCTTCGACCTCCTCGGCGGCCGCGACCGCCGGAAGGAGGGCATCCATCATGGTCTTATCGCCGATCTGCGCTTTCGAGATCGACTGTAACGCCGCCCGCGCGCCGCTAAGCATCGCCTGCACCGTGGCGGCATCGATAGTCACGGCGTCTGCTGGAACCCCAGCGGCGAAACCGTCGAATACCATGCCATACAACGGCCCCGCAGAACCGCCACCGATGGCCATAACGCCGCCGGAGAGTTGGGTGAGAAACACTCTTATCGATTCCTCATCCCACGCGGCGGTGGAGCGCTTGATGAGGTTGGCGATTTTGCCGATGGTGACGCCGTGATCACCGTCGCCATATTTGGAATCGATCTCATTCAATTGGGTGGTGTTTGCGCTCCAGACGTCGGCCACCGAATCAAGCAGGCGGCGCACACCCTCGCGGTCTAGTAACATTTGTGACCTCCCAATTGGCCGCCGTGGTAACCTATGTAATCAGATTAGCAGTACGTGGCGGCCTGTCAAGCACTTGTACATAACACTTAGAAAATCTTAAGAACAGTTTGGCGAAGGCAGCCTCACTCGACCGTTAACCGCCAGCCACAGCGCGGCACATAGGCGGATATACGTGGCTGATGCCTAGAATGGCTAGGCCAACGAGGAGGTGACATGGGAAAGGGCAACGGCGAGCGGTTACGCCGCCTGGAGCGCGTCGCTCGGCTTTACTACGAGCAGGATATGAACCAAGCTGACATCGCCAAGACCATAGGCGTGTCGCGTCCTTTCGTATCACGGCTGCTCGCCGAAGCAAAAGAGGCGGGTATCGTCGAAGTGCGTATTCATTCGACGCTGCAAGGTGTCAACCCGGCGTTGGAAGCGATGCGTGAGGCGTACGGGCTCACCGACGGCCTGCTCATCCCCGAATACCCCGACGATACGGCGCTGAATAGCGCCTCGGCCCGAGCGGCGTTGGAGGTCATCGAACGGGTGGGTGGCGGACGGCTTGGCCTCGGCTGGGGGCATGTCATCGGGCAGATGGTGTCGATCCTCGACCAATTCCCACCGCAGCACACCCTCATCACCGATGTCACCCCGTTGGTGGGCAACCGCGGCGTGCCGATCCGGCACTACCACTCAAACGAGAACGCCCGAATACTGGCGCAGCAGACCATGTCCCTCCCCCATTTCTTGCACATCCCCGCGCTGGCCGAAACTCGCCACGAGTTGGAACTACTCACCCAGACCAAGATGTATCAAGACGTGCTGGCCGAGTGGGGGCGACTGGACGTGGCGCTGGTGAATGTCGGCAATCACCCGTCAACCCCTGATTTCGCCACCCAGGCGCGCTTCGGCAATCTGTTGACACAGATGCATGTGGTGGGGCGATTGGTGGCCTATTACTTCAATGCCGCTGGGAAGTTCGCCTGGTCGGATCACGATTATGTGATCCAGATTCCGATGGAGCTACTGCGCCGCTGCCCCGTGGTGATCGGACTCTGCTCGGCAAACGTCAGCCCGGCGGCCCTGATAGGGGCGCTCAACACCGGGGTACTCACCCATCTTGTTGCTCGCGAATCCACCGTCATCGCCGCTATGGAGCGCCGCGAGGCGTTGCGCGAGGCAGCGATCTCCCCAGTTGGGTTGCCGGTATGAACACCACCAACCCCACCTCGCCCCGGGATGGACGGGTGAGAGTTGACGGTGACCTCCAGACCGTGCCAACTGCCGGATTCTCCGGTGTGCCGAACGCGCATCCGGCACCGGAAAACGGCGGTGCCGGGTTTCACAGCGTCGTGTCATACATCCGCCGCAGCCCACGAATGAACGGCTCGCAACAAGCCTCGTGGGAACGCAACGCGCCACGCTATATCGTGACCGGGTTGCCGCGCGCTACCACGGCGAGCCAGTTTACGACACAGCCACCGCTCGACCTTGTCGCGCTGTTCGGGCGCGATGCCCCGCTGGTGGTGGAGATCGGTGTCGGTGCCGGCGAAACACTGACCGCAGGTGCTACGGCTTGGCCGGAGTGTGACTTCATCGGCTTCGAGGTGTACGAAAAGGTGCTGGGTTCCACCATGTCAAAGCTGGCCAAGGCGGAGTTGAATAACGTACGGCTCATCGCCGGTGACGCGGTGAGCGGGCTGGAGCACCTACTGCCCCCAGAGTCGATCCGCGAACTGTGGACATTTTTCCCCGACCCCTGGCAGAAGAAACGGCACCACAAGCGCCGTCTGGTAGGCCCGGCATTCGCCGAACTGGTGTTGTCGCGGCTGGCACCTGGTGGCCTGTGGCGGCTGGCGACCGATTGGGACGACTACGCGACGCATATCCATGAGGTGCTGGACGGCCACCCCAAGTTGGTGAGTGTGCCGGGTGCCAGGTTCGCGGTGCGCCCCATGACCCGTTTCGAGGCCCGGGGCGTGGCCGCCGGGCGAACGATCACCGACTTCACGTATCGGAAGGTGGCAGACGTATGACGCGCTGGCGTATCGATCTGGCCTACGACGGCACCGATTTCGCGGGGTGGGCGGCGCAGCCGGGACAGCGCACCGTACAAGGGGTATTGGAGGAGTGGCTGGGACGACTGCTCGGGGCTGCGGAAACCCTGCCGAAGTTGACGGTGGCAGGACGTACCGATGCCGGGGTACACGCCCAGGGCCAAGTGGCGCATCTCGATGTTCCCGAAGGCGCGAGACTGCCACCTAAGGAGGTGGCACGCAGATTGGGGCAGGTGCTGCCGTCCGACATCGTGGTGAAAGCCGTATCCGAAGCCCCGGTGGGGTTTGACGCCCGGTTCGCGGCCATCTGGCGACGCTATAGCTACCGTATCTGGGACGCCGTTTCGCGGCCCGACCCGCTGCTGCGCCGCACGGTCACCCAGTTTCCCGAGCCTCTCGACATCGACGCCATGAACCAAGCGGCCATGCAACTGCTGGGGCTACGCGATTTCGCGGCGTTCTGCAAGCACCGCGAGGGAGCCACCACCATCCGTGAGCTACGGGTTTTCAGCATCGTTCGCGCCGATGACGCCTGCCGCACCATCGAGGCAACACTGGTGGCCGACGCATTCTGTCACTCCATGGTGCGCTCACTGCTGGGGGCGGTAACCCAGGTGGGCTTCGGGCGGCGCGATCTCGATTGGATATGCCAAGTACGAGACGCAACCTCGCGGGCAAGCTCCGTCCCGGTGTTACCGCCGCATGGGTTGACCCTGGCCGAGGTGGGATACCCCTCCGACGCCGATCTGACCGCCCGGGTGGGCGCGGCCCGTAACGTGCGTACCCTGAATTGCTGTGAAGAAGCCTGACAATGAGCGACCACTACTTCACCACCCCCGCCGGGCCGGAACAGCGTCGCCAGGTGAAAGCCCGCATTTGGGGTCGCGACTATCTGTTCACCACCGCCAATGGTGTCTTCTCCGGCTCTCGACTCGACCCCGGCACGGCGGTGCTCTTCAACAAGACGCTCCCGGTGCCCAAAGATAGCGTCACCAGCGCAGGAGCACCACAACCAGTCACCGTCCTCGACCTCGGCTGTGGCTACGGCCCCATCGCCATAGCGCTGGCCACCGAACGCCCCGGCATCAAGGTGTACGCGGTAGATGTAAACGAACGCGCGCTGACATTGACCGGCGACAACGCCCGCTCCGCCGGGGTCGCCGCTCAGATTCGCGTGTCGCTGCCCGATGACGTGCCCGCCGCTGTCCGTTTCGACGAAATCTGGTCGAATCCCCCCATCCGAATCGGCAAAGACGCATTACACGAATTACTACTCACCTGGCTACCACGGCTGACGCCGGACGGCAGGGCGTATCTGGTCGTCAGCAAAAACCTCGGCGCCGATTCACTACAATCCTGGCTAGTGGCGCAGGGTTACCCCACGGAGCGGCTAGGGTCGTCTAA
>JAIRRM010000128.1 GCA_031255975.1 Propionibacteriaceae bacterium
ATCCAGTGCGAGTACTACGCGCTAGAGGGCGTTTCGCAACTGCTGCACTCGGTGCAACTGGTGCAGGTGGGGCTGAACCCACATCTCGCGGTCACTACCATCCTGCTCACCATGTACGACGGTCGCACCCGGCTCAGTCAACAGGTGGCGGACGAGGTACGGAGTCACTTCCCGGAGCAGACACTGCAAACGGTGATTCCGCGTTCGGTGCGTATCTCCGAAGCGCCGTCGTACGGATGCAGCGTGCTCAGCTATGACGTCCGCTCCGTCGGCGCACAGACGTACCGCTCCGCCGCCGCAGAGATCGCACTGCGAGGTGTCGAGGTCTGATGAATCAGGCGTTTTGGTGGACTGGGCGTTTTGGCGGATCACCGGATTTGTTTAGTTGAGTCGATGCTCCCACATCGGTGTGGCCGCGTTTCACGTGAAACATAGCGATGCCGGAGAATAGAGGGGTACTTCGATGACGAGAGAGGTAAACGATGGCGAAAAAGGCGGGTGGCCTGGGTCGTGGTCTGGGGGAGTTGTTCCAGCAGACCGATGCTGAAGCGGTAGGGCGCGCGGTCGATGCCGCCGTGGGGTTCACGCCGTCTGGCACATTGGGCGATGGGTCGTGGTACGAGGAACTGCTTGTCTCTACCATCCATCCGAACCCGGCACAGCCGCGCCAGGAGTTCGATGAGGATGCGTTGGCCGAATTGGCCGCCTCCATCGCCGACGTGGGGTTGTTGCAACCCATCGTGGTGCGTAAGAAGAACGACGGTTACGAACTCATCATGGGCGAGCGACGTTGGCGGGCGCACCAGGTGGCGGGTGTGGAACGCATCCCGGCCATCATCCGGGCCACCGACGACGACGCCATGTTGCGCGATGCCCTTTTCGAGAATCTACATCGGGTGCAGTTAAACCCCATCGAGGAGGCGGCCGCCTATCAACAGTTGCTGGACGATTTTGGTGGCACTCAAGAGGAGTTGGCGACGCGGTTGCATAAATCGCGCCCGCACATCAGCAACACCATTCGCCTGCTACGACTGCCTGCCTCGGTGCAGCGAAAGGTGGCTGCCGGGGTCATCTCCGCCGGTCACGCTCGGGCGCTATTGTCACTGGACGACCCCGCCGCGATGGAGCGCCTGGCGGGTCGTATCGTCGCCGAAGGGCTGTCGGTACGTAGTGTAGAAGAGATAGTGACACTGGGTGATAACAGCTCTGACAAGGTAAAACGCTCCAGTGAGCCAGCGGAAAACACGCCAGAGGCCACCGCTGCGGCCAACCGCATCGCAGATGCTTTGGATACCCGCGTCAAGATCACGCCTGGGAAATCCAAAGGACGTATCACCATCGAATACGCCGACCTCACCGATCTACAACGGATCGCCGATTTGATCGCGGGATAGCCGCGCCGTAGGTCGTTGTAGGCATCCGCTGGTCGGCTCGCTCGCGCGGGCTTCAGCGAGGCTGAACTGTCACAGGTGTTCGTCCAGCATCTTGGCGATGACGGACTTGGGTTTGGCACCGACGGCCTGGGCGGCGAGTTGGCCACCGACGTATACCTGTAAGGTGGGCAGGCTGAGGATACCCTGCGCGGCGGCAAGATCGATGTTGACAGAGGTGTCCACCTTGGCGAACTTCACTCGCCCGGCGTACACGGTGGCGAGTTCTTCGACGATGGGCGACAGTTGCATACACGGGTTGCACCAATCCGCCCAAAAGTCCACCAGAACAGGCTTGTCAGAGCCCAATACCTCGGTTGCAAAAGTGTCCGACGTGACCTCTACCACTGCTGACATGACCGACTCCTAAACAGATGGACGCGCTGGAGAATGCTGCGAACTCCCATTCTAATCGGCGGGGCTGACACTATGGCTGCGGCACACGCCGCGATCAACGTTCCGCCAGCACGGCTTTCATCTGCTCCGTCGCGGCATTGACCTGTTCCCAGTTTGGCAGCATCACGTACAACAACTCCGAACCAAAGGTGTACGTCGGCATACTTGCTCCGGCACCACCGACGGCGGTGGTTTCAATGTTCCAATCGGTATCGGATGAGAGTTGGTTGCGTACGATGAGGGTCAAGTCGTCGGAAGTGAACGAGAACTGCACTCGATCTTGGAGCGCCTCCAGCACCGCACCGTAGTTCATCAAGATGCTGGGATCAATGATCTTATCGATGATCCCGGTCAGCAACCGCTGTTGGTTTCTGCCGCGCCCGTGGTCACCGCCTTCTACGTTGTAGCGTTCCCGTGCAAAGCAGAGCGCCTGCTCACCGTTCATGGCATTGATGCCCTGTTGAATTCGGAACCCGCCGTGTACGCAGCGGAAGGACTCGGTGGATTCCACTTCCACGCCGCCCAGCGCGTCAACCACACGAATCACCGAATCGAAGTTGACTCGCACCCAGAAGTCGATCTCGACGCCGTACAAATCCTGCAACGTTTCTATGGACATCTCCACGCCGTAGGTGCCGGCGTGGGTGAGTTTGTCCGGGTTGCCATCGGTGCCATGCAACTGTACGTAGTAGTCGCGGGGGGTGTTGACCATCAGAATGTGCCCGGTGAGCGGATTCACCACGACCAGCATGTTTACGTCGGAGAGGCCCCGGGGACCGAGTTCGCCGTACTGATCGATGCCGG
>JAIRRM010000144.1 GCA_031255975.1 Propionibacteriaceae bacterium
ACGGCGACGGCGTATGTACCACCCACATCCCCAAGCCGGTAGTTAACGACAAAAGGTCTGGGAATCCACAGCAGTTTGATGGAAGAAAACAATCCACAGCGAAGGTTGAGATGGTATGACCGACACCGCGATGACGCAAGCGGAGCAGATTGAAGCGCTCTCAACGTACAAATACGGCTGGCATGATTCCGACGCCGCCGGTGCGGTGGCAAAACGCGGACTAGACGAATCTGTGGTGCGCGGCATCTCAGCTATCAAAGACGAACCAGAATGGATGCTAGCTAAACGTCTTAAGGCGCTGGAGTTATTCAAAAAGAAGGCGATGCCCACCTGGGGTGGCGACCTCTCCGAGATCGATTTCGACCAGATCAAGTACTACGTACGTTCCACCGAACGCGCCGCCCAATCGTGGGAGGAACTGCCCGAGGACATCAAAAACACTTACGACCGCCTGGGCATCCCCGAGGCAGAGAAGGCCCGACTGGTAGCGGGTGTCGCGGCGCAGTATGAATCCGAGGTGGTCTACCACAAGATCAACGAGGAACTATCCCGGCTAGGAGTGATCTTTCTCGACACCGACACCGGACTCAAAGAACACCCGGAACTGTTCGAGCGCTACTTCGGCACCGTCATCCCCGCCGGTGACAACAAGTTCTCGGCACTGAACACCGCGGTGTGGTCGGGTGGGTCGCTCATCTATGTGCCGCCTGGGGTACATGTCGATATTCCGTTACAGGCGTACTTCCGCATCAACACCGAGAACATGGGCCAGTTCGAGCGCACCCTCATCATCGCGGACGAAGGCAGCTACGTTCACTACGTCGAGGGCTGTACCGCGCCCATCTACAAATCGGATTCGCTGCACGCGGCGGTGGTGGAGATCATCGTCAAAGAGGGTGCCCGGGTGCGCTACACCACCATCCAAAACTGGTCTGGAAACGTGTACAACCTGGTCACCAAGCGCTCGTCCGTCGCGGCGGGCGGCACGATGGAGTGGATCGATGGCAACATCGGTTCCAAGATGACCATGAAGTACCCGGCGGTGTGGTTGTTGGGCGAGTACGCCAAGGGTGAGACGCTATCGATTGCGTTCGCCGGGCCGGGGCAGCACCAGGACACTGGCTCCAAGATGGTTCATGCCGCGCCGCACACGTCGAGTTCCATCGTGTCGAAGTCGGTGTCGCGTGGCGGAGGCCGTACCGGCTATCGCGGCTTGGTCATGGTACGGCCTGGAGCCCACCATAGTTCTAACTCGGTGAAATGTGACGCGCTGCTGGTGGACGACGTGTCGCGCTCCGACACCTATCCGTACGTGGATGTGCGCGAGGACGACGTGTCGATGAGCCATGAGGCCACCATTTCGAAGGTGTCTGAGGATCAGTTGTTCTACCTGATGAGCCGGGGGCTGGGCGAGGATGAGGCGATGGCGATGATCGTACGCGGTTTTGTGGAGCCCATCGCGCGGGAGTTGCCGATGGAGTATGCCCTGGAACTCAATCGGCTCATTGAGCTTCAGATGGAAGGGGCGGTCGGCTGATGGCCTTTAGAGACGCCGCAGGCGGCTACCCTGGGGGCGGGGCCGTGGAATCTCATCTGCACCCCGTTCCGTCGTTCGATGTCGCCGATTTTCCGATGCCCAGCGGGCGTGAGGAAGTGTGGCGGTTTGCGCCGTTGCCGCGTTTCGTAGCACTGCTGCGCGAGCCGCCCGTGGCTGACTCTGGCGCGGCGGTCGCGGTAGCACATGACCCCATGAACACCACGCTGGGCACTCTCGCGCCGGGTGTCGGGGCGCGGGGGACCGCGTTGGTGCCGGTGGATCGGGCATCCGCGTTGGCCAGCGGTGGCGCCACCCAGGCGCGCCATATCCATATCGCTGCTGCGGCGACGCTCGCCGAGCCCATCGTCGTCACCGTCACCGGTGCCGGGCAGCACTTCGCGGAACACCTGGTGATTGAGGCTGGGGCGGGTTGTGACGCCACCGTGGTGGTGGAGCACCGGGGGAGCGCGCTGTTCTTGGGCAACATCGAGGTGATCGTGGGCGACGGGGCCAAGCTCTCCGTCGTCAGCGTGCAGGACTGGGCAGCGGACGCGGTACACGGTGGGATGCACGCCGCAACCGTCGGGAGAGATGCTCAGTACCGTCATGTGATGATGACCTTCGGCGGCGACGCGGTACGCATCCAGAACTGTGTGAAATATGCTGGCCCCGGCGGCAGCGCCGAACTGTATGGCTTGTACTTCACCGACGCCGGGCAGTACCAGGAGCATCGGCTGTTTGTGGATCAGAATGCCCCGCATACCACGTCCCGGGTCGATTATCGTGGCGCATTGCAAGGCCAGGGGGCGCATTCGGTGTGGGTCGGCGACGTGTTGATCCGCCGTGGGGCTAACGACATCGACTCCTACGAGGCGAACAAGAATCTGGTGCTTACCGACGGCTGTCGCGCCGATTCGGTGCCGAACCTGGAGATCGAGACTGGCAACATCAAGGGTGCCGGGCATTCGTCAACCACGGGACGCTTCGACGACGAGCAACTGTTTTACCTGATGAGCCGTGGATTGAGCGCCGCAGAGGCACGGCGTCTCGTGGTCCAAGGCTTTTTCTACGACATCATTCGGCGTATCGGCGTACCGGCTCTTGAAGAGCGGTTGAAAACCCATGTCGATGCGGAGTTGGCGAAAGCCGCCACCCAGATCGAAGGGCAGGAGTGACCCATGGCAGACCTCATCATCCGCGACCTATACGCCGAGGTGCTCACCGAGGACGGCCCGAAGCCAATCCTCAAGGGTGTCAATCTCACGGCTCGCAGCGGCGAGATTCACGCCATCATGGGGCCGAACGGCTCTGGGAAGTCCACACTGGCGTATGCCATCGCCGGGCACCCGAAATATCGCGTCACATCCGGCTCGGTGACACTGAACGGGGTGGAGTTGACCGAACTGTCGGTGACTGATCGGGCCAAAGCGGGACTGTTCCTGGGTATGCAGTACCCGGTGGAGGTGCCGGGCGTGTCGTTGGCGAACTTCCTGCGTACCGCTAAGACGGCGCTGGACGGTGCGGCACCCAAGGTGCGTACTTGGCCCAAGGAGGTTAACGCCGCGCTGGAGCTGGTGGGCTTGGATGGCACCTTCGGGGCACGTTCGGTAAATGAAGGCTTCTCCGGTGGCGAGAAGAAGCGCGCCGAGATCGCACAGTTACACATTCTGAACCCGCTGTTCGCGGTGCTGGATGAGATCGACTCTGGTCTCGACATCGATGCGGTGCGCGAGGTGGCCGAGGGCATAAACACCTTTGCTGCGCAAAGTGAGCGTGGCGTGCTGCTGATAACGCATTACACCCGCGTGCTGCGCTACACGAAACCCGATTTCGTGCATGTGTTCGTAGCCGGCAAGGTGGTGCAGGAAGGCGGCCAAGAGCTTGCCGATCTGCTGGAAGCGGAAGGCTACGAGCGTTTCGTGAAAGGTCGCGCATGAGCGGCCCAATCCTTGCGAAGGCCGTCTCGAAAGATGGCTCGTCTGGGGGCGCGCGGCATGAGCTTTGACGTGATGTCGTTGCGCGCCGACTTCCCGATTCTCACCCGGGAGGTGAACGGCTACCCGTTGGCGTATCTCGATTCGGCCAACACCTCGCAGAAGCCACGGCAGGTGTTGGACGCCATGACAGATTTCATGTCGGGCCACAACGCCAATGTGGCGCGGGCCATGCACACCCTGGGGGTGGAGGCCACCGCGGCGTATGAGGAAGCCCGGGCGAAGATCGCCCGGTTCATCGGCGCGACTCGTCCGGAGGAGGTGGTGTTTACCAAGAACGCCTCTGAGGCGCTGAATCTGGCCGCCAACACGTTAGGCGCGAAGCTGGGGCCCGGCGACGAGGTGGTGGTCTCGGTGCTGGAGCACCACTCCAACATCGTGCCGTGGCAGTTGCTGTGCCAACGTAGTGGGGCGACGTTACGTTGGTTCGACGTGACCCCGGACGGACGGCTTGACCTCGATAAGGCCCATGCCGAAAACCTCGTAAACGACCGTACCCGGGTGGTGTCACTGGCTTGGGTGTCCAACACTCTCGGTACCGTGAATCCCATCGCCGAAGTCGCCGCCTGGGCTGGTGAGTATGGGGCCGCCGTAGTGGTGGATGGAGCCCAAGGGGTGCCGCAGCTACCCACCGATGTGGCCGTGCTGGGCGCGGACATGCTGGCGTTCACCGGCCATAAGATGCTGGGCCCCACCGGTGGTGGGGTGCTCTGGGGCCGCTACGGGTTGCTGGAGACGCTGCCTCCGTTCCTGGGTGGCGGCGAGATGATCGAGATCGTGCGTATGGAGGGCTCGACGTACGCCCCACCGCCGTACCGCTTTGAGGCGGGCACTCCGCCAATCGCGCAGGTCGTTGGCCTGGGTGCCGCCGTCGATTACCTGGGCGCTATCGGCATGACGGCTATCGCCGAGCATGAACGCGACATCACCGGGTATGCGCTGGGGCGGCTCTTGGCCACCGACGGTGTGAGCATCATCGGCCCGACTACGCTTGATGCCCGTGGTGGAGCCATCTCATTCACTTTAGACGGAGTGCATCCGCATGATCTGATGCAGTTGCTGGATGGGCGGGGTGTCGCCGTGCGCGGTGGGCATCACTGTGCCCGCCCGGTGCATGAGCGGTTCGCAGTGCAGGCGTCCACCCGGATGTCGTCGTACCTTTACACCACGCGGGATGAGATCGACCGGTTCGTCGACGGCGTAGAGTTCGTCAGAGATTTCTTCGCGAGGGTTGGGTGAGGCAAGTGGTTGATCCGACGGCTATGTATCAGGAGATCATCCTCGATCATTACCGTGAGAAGCACCACAGCGGGCTGCGTGAGCCGTATGCCGCGCAGGTGCATCACGTCAACCCCAGTTGTGGCGATGAGGTCACGCTGCGCGTGGTGGTCACGGACGGCACTCTTGCCGATGTGTCGTACGACGCGGTGGGGTGTTCCATCTCGCAGGCGTCGGAGTCGATCATGGCCGATTTGGTGATTGGCCGACCGCTGCGTGAGGTGGTCGGGGTGTACCGCGAGTTCAAGAAGATGATGGAGTCGGCCGGTCGTGTCGTTCCAGATGAAGATGTGCTGGAGGATGCGATCGCGTTCAATGGGGTGGCACAGTTCCCTGGCCGGGTAAAGTGCGCGATGTTGGCCTGGTCGGCGTTGCGGGATGCGCTGCTGCGCGCCGGGGTGAGTGAAGCCGTGAGCATGGAGGAGTGAAGAAGATGGGTGAGGAACTCTCGTCATTCCGGCCTGCGAGCCGGAATCTCAGCAGCGTGGGCACGGAGGAGTGAAGGAAATGGGTGAGGAACTCTCGTCATTCCGGCCTCCGAGCCGGAATCTCAGCAGCGTGAGCACGGAGGAGTGAAGAAATTGAGTGAGGAATCCTCGTCATTCCGGCCTGCGAGCCGGAATCTCAGCGTGAGCACGGAGGAGTGAAGAAAATGGGTGAGGAATCCTCGTCATTCCGGCCTCCGAGCCGGAATCTCAGCAGCGTGAGCGCGGAGGAGTGAAGAAATTGAGTGAGGAGTTCCCGTCATTCCGGCCTCCGAGCCGGAATCCCAGCGTGAGCACGGAGGAATAAAGAAAATGAGTGAAGAACCTCAAGATATGCCGTTGGGTGCCGATCCGTCCATCGTGTTACGTAGCGTTGAGGAGCGCGAAGCTGCGGTGATGGAACGCCTCAAAGAGGTGGTGGATCCCGAGTTGGGTGTGAATGTGGTGGATCTGGGGCTGGTTTACGGGGTGAGCGTCGGGGACGACTTCGATGTCACCCTGGATATGACCCTCACCACCCCGGCATGTCCGCTCACTGACCAGATCGAGTGGGGCGCGCAGACCGCGCTGGTGGACATCGCCCGTAGCGTGACTATCAACTGGGTGTGGCTACCCCCGTGGACGATGGATCGCATCACCGAAGAAGGCCGCGAGCAGTTGCGCTACATCGGCTACAACGTTTAGTAGTGCGGTGTGGGCGGCCTAGATTTTCAAGGCATACCTGCCGGATGTTGCCGACGCGTCATCAACCGATGGTTATGTTCCGGCTGGACAACGGAGGCGTTTTGAACGGCCGGGGCGTCGCGGTTGGCGTGGTGATGGTCGCCGAGAACCACCTGGCTGGCCCAGCGCATTCTGATTTCCCTTGCGGCAGCGGCGTACCCGTTAACCGTTACGGGCAATTTGGGTATTGAATGGTCAGTGCCGATTATTACCTTATGGGAGGTGCGGTGTTCGTTTTCCTTGGGTTTGTCTTCTTCGGTCTGGGCGCGGTGGGCGCGTTTGTGCCGGTACTGCCGACTACGCCGTTCCTATTGGCGGCGGCGGGATGTTTCGCCAAAGGCAGCCCCAGATTCAACTCCTGGTTTCTCAACACCGGGCTTTATCGACGTCATCTTGCGGGTTTTGTGCGGGAACGCGCGATGACGCTGCGGCAGAAGCTGGCCATCTGCGTGCCGGTGTCGGTGATGTTGTTGATTATCGCGGTGTTTACCCCGATGCTGTGGGCGCGAATCATTATTGGCATCGCGCTGTTGATCAAGTGGTGGTTTTTCCTGTTTCGCATTGCCACCATCCCCGTGTCACGGTGAACCTATTTGCAGCCCGCTACGTCGCTGGGTAAGAAAGCCACGTCACCAAGTCAGGCAATCATCCGGCCAATGCAACTGCACTCCTGTTTTTCGTAGCCGCCTTTGGAAATCGGCGGTCAACTCTGGGGAGTCGCTCACGGCATGTGGTTCGGTGTCGGCGGCGAGGCAGAACGCGGCTAGCTGTCCGGCGGCTTCGCCGATTGACCATTCGACGGGATGCAGCCGATAGCAGCCGTTGGTTATCTGCGTGGTTCCGATATTCTTGGCAGCCGGTAACAGATTACGAACCCTGATCGGCAGTAGCGCCCGGAGTGGAATCTGGAACGGCAGGGGATGGGCGGAACGACCCGGCCTACCGCCTGTGGTGGCGTGGATATCCATCCAGTAGTAGTGCCCTACCCCCACCGAGTCATGATAGGTGGCGGCGCGTTCGCGGCAATCGGCGGAGACGTCTTGTTCCACTATGGTGTAGCGTGCCTTGATGCGGCGCGATTCCCGGATATACGGAGCCATCGCGAAACCATCGGAGGTGCCAGACTGGTCGGCTCGCAACCGTAGCCCCGGCCACCCCTGAGCACCATCCGGGCGGGGTGCGTCGGTCTGTAGCCAGTAGAGCAGGCAGCGCGCCAACTCCTTGGTTTGTTGCCGGTGGTATTCGGCATCGGGTACGCCAAACAGCGCTCCGCCGGTGTAGTCGTTCATCGGCCAGTTCACTACCACCACATCGGAGTCGAAAGCTCCCGGCAGGAACAGTTCACGAGCCAATACCCTGCGATAGTTCCATAACTCTGGGTCATCGGGGATGTGACGGTGGTCGGTATCGATGCGGTATGGGTCATCCCCTAGATTCGGGGTGAAGCGGTAGTGCCGCCGTGGCCAGTTGACCTCGCCAGGGCCGAAGAACCCCAGTACGGGTGTGCCTTGCCACGACGGTGGCCGCCAGTCGCGCATTCGGTCGTAATCGGCAGGACGCTCAATGGTGTGATCTTCGCCGGGACGGTAGTCGATGGCGAAACACCAGGTTGCCGACTGCATATCGGTTGGATCGGCTGATTCGGCAGCGCTTGGTTCGCCGGTATCATGCTGAGACTCGCGGCCACTCACCTGCTCGACACCTCCGAGGGCCAGCAGTTGCCCCAGTTCGGTCGCGTCGAGAAAGAAGCGGGCCGTCACCAGCAGTTCGTCGCCGTCGGCGGTGCGTAATGTCACTGCGCGCACAGAATCCGCATCTGTTATCACGTCGCAGGGATGGCAGTCGGTTAACACGCTGAGGTCACCTGTGGCTTGGTAGGGCGCCAACATGGCTTGTAGCACCGCCAGGCACACCTTCGGCTCAGCCGAGATGGGTGAGACCCAGGCAGCTCCGGGATTTAACAGATCGTATTCAAGTGCCCGTGGCGTGAGCGGGTAATGCTGGCGATAGTAAGAGCGGATTCCTGCGCGCAGTTCGCGATATGTGGCATTTGCGCCGGTGTACTCGATACGACGGTGTTCATCAAGCGGCACCATCTGGCTGGTTAGTTGGCCACCGATCCACGAGGTTTCCTCACTCATCACCACCCGTAACCCAGATCGCGCCAACGCCAGTGCGGCCGCGCAACCGCCCAGTCCGCCACCGATGACAGCGACATCGCAGCTCAGCTCTCTTGTTGCCACGGTCACTCCTAGCCTTTAAGTCCAGTCTGTGCCAAGCCTTGAACGAACTGCTTTTGGGCAAACAGAAACACCAGCAGGATCGGTATCACCGTCATCGTGGTGGCTGCCAACTGGGTATTCCACTGCATCGCGCCGTAGGAATCGACGTACTGCACCAAACCGAGTGGCAGGGTGAACTTGGCTTTGGTGGATAGGAAGACCAGGGGTTCGAGGTAGAGGTTCCACGATTTTAGGAAGGTGATGATGGCGACGGCACCGATGGCGGAACGCGACAATGGGAAAGCGATTCGCCAGAAGATGCCGAAGCGCCCCAGCCCGTCGAGACGGGCGGCCTCCTCTAACTCCACGGGCAACGAAAGGAAGAACTGCCGCATGATGAACGTGGCTAGCACGCTGGGCGCTCCCAACATGGGTAGCAGAATCAGCGGCCAGTGGGTGTCAACCAATCCCAACGCGGCGGCACCGCGATATAACGGCACAATCGTCACTTCGGACGGGATCATCATGCCCGCCAGCACGATGAAGAACAGCGCATTGGCACCAGGGAAGCGGATACGCGCAAAGGCATAGCCAGCCAAAGATGAGAAAAGAATGGTGCCAACGGTGACCAGTGTCGCTATGTACACCGAGTTGAGGTACCAATCCCAAAATGGTTGCTGGGTTACCGCATCGACGTAAGGCTGGGTAGTCCACACATCGGGGAGCAGCGTGGGTGGCTTGCGGAACAGTTCGGCCTCTGGCTTGAAACTCGATAGCACCATCCAGAGGGTAGGGAACACGAATGGAAGCGACATCACGGCCATGAGCAGGTACAGCACGGCCTTTGACCAGCGAAATGGCGTTTTAGACTTCATCATGCACCCATTTCTTGCGGCTCTGCCATTGCAGCAGCGTCAGTAGCAAGACGATTACAAACAGCACCACTCCGATGGCGGAGGCGTAGCCAAACTTGTGATACTGGAAACCTTGTTGATACAGGAAATACACCAAAACGTTGGTAGCCGTACCGGGGCCGCCTTTGGTGAGTACCGAAATCTGCGCGAACACCTCAAGTGAGCCGATAACCGTAATGATGGTCACCAGCAGCAACGTCGGGCTTATCATCGGCACCGTGATGGAGCGGAACTGACGCCATGGCCCCGCTCGGTCGATCTGCGCGGCTTCGTACAACTCTTGGGGCACGCCTTGGAGAGCCGCCAAGAACAGAATCATATTCAGGCCGACGTTCTTGAAAACCTGTACCACGATGACCGCGATCATTGCCGTCGGCCCGTTACGAAGCCAGTTCGGGCCGTCAATGCCGAGCATGGCGAGAAAGCCGTTTATGCCGCCGTCAAGTTGCAGCATGAAGCCCCAAACCACCGACCAGGCCACCAGCGACACCACCACCGGCGAGAAGAAGAAGGTGCGGAATGCGGTGGTGCCGGGCAGTTTTTGGTTCAGCAGCACGGCCAACCCCAGCGCCAACGTCACGTTGAAGGTGACGAGACCGGCGGAGAACACCAGGGAAGCTCTGATGGAACTGTGAAATAGCGGATCGGCGGCCAGCTTGGTGTAGTTGTCAAGCCCCACGAACTTGAATGTGGAGGCGAGCACGTTCCAATCGTTTAGCGAGAACCAGATGACAGCGCAGAGCGGCACCAGTACGAGTATCACTGATCCCAGCACCGTCGGAGCGACGAAGGCGTAACCCACCAACCAATCACGACGCCGCCAGGATACGGTGTGGCGTTTCGTGGAATCGGTGGTTGAACGGGTCACGCCTTCGTCACTCATCGAATGCTCAGTTCCTGGTCACTTGATCAGTGGCGTGATGGCGGTGCAAATGTTTGCCATCACGGTTGCCGGGTCGGCATTGGCCGTCCATAGCCCATCAAGTTGTATCCGAACCATATCGGAAACCTCGGCGAATTTCAGATGGCTTGGCATCACTACCGCATTAGGCAACTGGTCGATCACAACAGACTGAAGCTGCGCTGCGGTGAGCTTGGGGTTCGCAGCCCCTAACAAATCGACGGTCAGCAGGCTTTCGCGTGGCGGCGGGAAATACTGCGCCAGCTTGGCCGCGTTTTCGGGGTTGGTGAAAAACGCCAAGAAGTCGGCGGCGATAGCCGGATTGGCTCCGTTGGCTATCACTCCGA
>JAIRRM010000041.1 GCA_031255975.1 Propionibacteriaceae bacterium
GTGATCGGGCTACCGGCGAACATCTTCTACGGCACCGGCATTCCCACCACCATCTTGGTGTTCAAGAAGAAGCGGGCCACCAGGGATGTCCTCTTCATCGACGCCTCGAACGAGTTCGAGAAGGCCAAGAGCCAAAACCGGCTCACCCAGGCCAACATCGACAAGATCATGCAGACGTACCAGCAGCGCGAAGACGTGGAGCGGTATGCCCACCTGGCTACGTTCGACGAAATCAAGGGCAACGACTACAACCTCAATATTCCCCGCTATGTCGAAACCTTCGAGGCTGAGCAGGAGATCGACCTTGCCGAGGTCAAGAAGCAGCTAGCCCAAGACAACCAGGAGATCGCCGAGTTGGAAGCGACGATTGCCAGCTTGCTTGAGGTCTTGGGAGCCTGATGGATGGAAGCGACCCCGCGGTGATCAATCACGGGAAGAACTGGGAGGAAATCCAAGATCGTCACCACAGGAATCGCAGAGGCGCTGCTGGAGTAGGGGTTAGGCAGCTTGGTCGATCTGGGCCACCCACTCCTGGACAAAGGCGATGGCCTCTTCCAGGGCTAGGGTAAGCCCCACCTCTGCCGCGAGCTTCGGGTAGGCCTTCTCCCACGCCGAGTTGGAAGCGAATAGCGGCGGCCAGCCTCTGGGAGGCTTGTCGACGGCGACAGCTTCTTCGGCTCGGGCGTTGAACACGTCAAGGCAGGCCGTTCTCAGGCTGGCCGGGATCGGGTCGTCCCGATAGAAGTGCCGTTTGATAAGCACGAGGTCAACGATGTCACGCACCCGGTCGTTGATGATGTCGGGCGGAATGTCTGGGTCTGAGGCGGCGTGCATCTTCTGGGCGACCTGGTAGTCCATCGCGATGGCGACGATCTGATCGGGAGTATCCAGCCCGAAGTAGCTGACCGGTGGGGCTGGCAGCGGCACAGTCTGGGAGCAGATCCCGCCTTCGGGGAAGGAGACCTCCACCTGGACTCGCCGCCAAGTCTTGCCGCGCACTACGAGTGTCACATCGAAGCGGTACGGTTTGATCAACCTGGGCGCTTTCACCACACGCTCCAATCTCGTGCGCTGCAAGGTGAATGGCCCCCACGGCTCGACCAGTACCTGATCGACCGCGTCCTCGAACTCCTTCGCCGTTCCCCGGAACAGAGTGTCCACGTCTTTCGTGGTGCGAGCTTTCACCCCGAGTTGCAACTCCAAATACAGGCCACCTTTCACGAGGAACAGTGGTTGTTGGTCATCCGCTTGCGCCCGCTGCAGCGCGGCGATCACCACCGTGGACGCGACCATCCAGCCTATGCGCTTCTCCACACCGCCAGTGAGGCCTTGAGCATCGCGCACCCACTGGTCCAGGAGCCGCGCTGACGGCGCAGGCCGGTGTTCGGCGGGAAGGTCGTACATCATGAGAAAGCCTCCTTCAGTGCTTTGCGCTGCCTGACGGCGGTTGTCTTGTTGATCAGTCCACGCGCCCTGGCTTGGTCGATGGCTTGACGCACCAAATCGGGCCTGGCCGTCGTCTTGATGGTCTGGTCGATGGCCGTCGCGGGCGTGACAGTGGGAATCTGCTCCCACCAACTGCGCTGCCCCGGCTCTAGGTCTTCGTAGTGAATGACGAACTCTTCGGGCATGTCGGTGCGCCGAATCGGGTTCTTCCGCTTGGGGATGGTCACGTGGATCACATTAGGGTTCACGTCTGACAATTCGTAGACGTCCAACGCGGTCTCGTGGCTCAGTACCGCCAGCGGGTCGCGGGTCCACAGCACGGCCTCCATGAACTGGTCGTTGGGATTCGTGGCGAACTCGGGGAACCGGTACACACCCTGAGTGGCGCGAACCAGTTTCCGCCTGGCCGCCAGCTTGGGCAGTTCCCCCTCGGGAATGCCAAGTCGGGCCGCATCAGCCGAAGTGACGAAGCCATACTGGTCGAGCGCGACCTCCCAGAGTTGTTCCCGTATCGTCATGCTCAAAACTATACCACTTTCGGTATAGTTTTGAGGGGTAGTCCGGGAG
Organism: Propionibacteriaceae bacterium; assembly: GCA_031255975.1. GTDB lineage: Bacteria > Actinomycetota > Actinomycetes > Propionibacteriales > Propionibacteriaceae > WRGV01. The sequence goes on from JAIRRM010000041.1 coordinate 2,014, forward strand.
GCAGCCATGTGGTCTACTCCCCAATCTGCTTCGGCAAACGGTCGTAGACCCGGTCAGATGCTCGTCGGCGACCTCGTGGTAACGCATGACCATCGTGGCAGTGGTGTGATCTGGAGTTCACGGACGGTGGCTGCATTGAGCGCCAGGTAGGTCGAGCCGGTTTTGCGGAGGTCGTGGAAAACGCGACGAGCGAAACCTCAAAGTCCTGACACTTATCCACAACATGTGCGTGTTTTGCTGTGTATAACCGGGTAAGCCTGTGTATAAACCCCGTATTCTGCGGCGCATTACTGTGCGTTATGAACTACAAGCTTGTAGTTATCCACTTCTTCTTGCACAGGCTGTGGATTTCGTATATGTCGTGCGACGCGGTTCCACTACGACCGCTCCGTTGCGCTCTTCCACGACAGATTTGGCGCGTCGCCACCCGCATCCAGTAGCTATCCGACCGTAACAACCAGTACGATGCTATGAGACCCCGCGTCAAAGCAGTCAATGAACCAGCACGAGCCAGTGTCAGAAGGTCGCCCTATGGAGAAGCTTCGCAGTTATGCCGCGCCGCTCATTTTGGCGTTGATGGTGCTGCTGTTCCTGGCTGGTATTTTCTGGGGATACAAGGCGATGACTTCCCCGCTCGGCCAGGTTCCGACGCCGGAACCGACCTGTGTGCCGCAGACCGCCGACGACGTCATCCCCGACATGGTGACGGTGAACGTGTACAACGTAGACACCAAGGCCGGCCACGCGAGGCAGGTAGCGGACATGCTGGCTGCCGTCGGGTTTGTGGTGGACACCGTCAGCAACGCCAGCCACCCCGTGCTCAAGCAGGCCGTGGTGATGGGCAGTTCGGTTGATGCCCCCGAGGTTTTGCTGGTCGCCGGGTTCTTCCTGGAGGTCGATATTCAGGAAGACGGGCGCGCCGACCACTCTGTAGACGTATTCATCTCCAACTCGCTGGAGGTTCTCAACCCCGACGCTCCCCTAAGTGTGGACGTGCAGGGAGACTCCGTCTGTCTGCCGTCTGTCGCCCCGAAGCCGCCGCAGACCCCGACACCTACCGAAACTGAGACGACCGAACCCGAAGGCTAGGCCTGACACCATTCCGGCCCTCCCCCTCCGTCATCCCGACTCCCCGTCCTTCCGTCATCCAGGCCCCTCCTCCTCCGTCATTCCGGCCCCTCCTCCTCTGCCATCCCGCCCCCTCCCCCGTCATTCCGGCCCCCGAGCCGGAATCCCCGCACGAAGACCAAGACGACCGAACCCAACAGCCAACCCCCAATCCCCCGTCATCCCAACCCCCGTCCCCCGTCATTCCGACTCCCCGTCCCCCGTCATTCCGGCCCCCGAGCCGGAATCCCCGCACGAAAACCAAGACGACCGAACCCAAAAGCCAACCCCCAATCCTCCGTCATCCCGACTCCCCGTCCCCCGTCATTCCGACTCCCCGTCCCCCGTCATTCCGGCCCCCGAGCCGGAATCCCCGCACGAAGACCAAGACGACCGAACCCGAAGGTCGAGCCCGTTCCTACCACCCCGGCCGCTTCCGTAGCGCAAAACAGCTGCCACGAAGCGATGCCAACCCAGCGCGTCCCGCAACCTTGCCCGATTCCATACAGCCATACGGCGCTGAGCGGCCAGGTTGCCGCGTTCCAACGCCCCGCCCTGGTGCCACGGGTAGCATCGTCTTCGTGAGCACATTTTCTGATCGTATCGACGCCCTTACCGCCGCCGATCTGGTGGCTGCCGGCTCAATGAAATGGACTGCCTATCCCGGCTGCATGGGTGCCTGGGTCGCCGAAGCTGACTTTGGGCTCGCACCCGCCATCGAAACGGCGTTGTGTAAGGCATCACAGCAACGGCTCACCGGCTACGTGCCCGTCGAACTACGCGCCCTGGTGAAACAGACCGCGGTCGAATACCAAGCCCGACGCCATGACTGGCACATCAGCGCCACCCAGGTGTTCACATTGCCAGACGTGCTCGCCGGTTTGATCGACGTGATGACACATTTCATGCGTCCCGGCACCAAGGTGATCGTACCCACCCCCAACTACATGCCTTTCGTCGCGCTGCCCGAGGTACATCATCGCGACATCATCCAGGTACCGCTGCGCCGCGACGACACCGGATTCCACCTCGACCTCGCCGATCTTGCCGCCGCTTTCGCAGCTGGTGGCGAACTGCTCATCCTTTGCAATCCGCACAACCCCATCGGCAAGGTTTACACCCGCGCCGAACTGGAAGGCATCAGCCAAGTGGTCGCCGCCAACAACGGGTTGGTATTCTCCGACGAAATCCACGCGCCGCTCATTTACGACGGTGCCCGGCACATTCCGTACGCCTCCATCAGCGAAGTCGCCGCCCACCACACCGTAACCGCTTTCTCGGCATCCAAAGCGTTCAATACCGCAGGGTTGAAGTGTGCCCAAATGGTGCTCACCAACCCGCAGCAGCAGCAGTGGGCCATCGCCCGCGACTTGGAGCACGAACCCGGTGTGCTCGGGGTGTTGGCCAACATCGCCGCCTACCGTGATGGCGATGCTTGGTTGGCCGACGAGTTGGCCTACCTCGACGGCAACCGCCACCTGGTGCTGGAGCGCATCACCGCCGGGTTGCCCGCCGCCCGGATGCTGCCACCACAGGCCACCTACTTAGCCTGGATCGATCTCACCGCGTATCAACTCGGTGACGACCTCGCGCAATGGTTCCGGGAGCACGCCCAAGTCGCCATCACCAACGGCGGCGACTGCGGCGAGGCAGGACGTGGGCACATCCGCCTCAACTTCGCCACACCCCGCCCAGTGCTGGACGAGATGCTAGAACGCATCGTACGGGCGGTGGCAGCGCGCTAACGCCGAACGCAACCATCCAAGAGGGCTCAAGCCGGGCCGCAGTCAGCCACGCCTCGCGTTCGATCAGTACGACCCAGACCCGCGCAACACCACCATGGCGGTCTTCAGAACGATCACGATGTCACCCAACAGCGACCAGTTTTCCACGTAACGCAGATCAAGCCGAATGCTTTCCTCAATGGAAAGATCGGAGCGACCGCGAATCTGCCACAGTCCGGTGATGCCGGGTTTGATGAGCAGTCGCCGTAGGTGACGTTGCGAGTACGTCGCCACTTCCTGCGGCAACGCCGGACGCGGCCCCACAATGCTCATGCTGCCGATCAACACGTCCCAGAACTGCGGCAACTCGTCAATGGAGGTTTTACGGATGAACCTGCCGACGCGGGTGATGCGCGGATCATCCTTCATTTTGAACATCGCCTGCTGGCCACCCTGCGCCCGCACCAGTGCCGCGAGGCGCTCCTCGGCGTCTACCACCATGGAACGGAACTTGTGGATACGGAACGTCTTACCACCAAGCCCCACCCGATCCTGGGTGAAGATGATCGGGCCCTTGGGGTCATCGATTTTGATTATCACCGCGATGACCAGCAGCAATGGGGAAAGCAGCAGCAATGCGAGAACTGCTACCGCGATATCGAATAGCCGCTTTATCACCAACTGATAACCCTCAAAGCGCGGCAAATCCAGGTGCATCAGCGCCAGTCCGTCCGCCACCTGCATCGATACCCGTGGCCCGGCGATGTCGGTCAGCATCGGGCGTAGCAGCAGTTCGGTGTCGCTGCTCTCCAACTCCCACGCCAACTGCTTGGTCTGCTGCGCGTCCAGCCCCCCCGCGACGATGACGGCACCCACCCGTTTCAGATGCGATGACAGTTCGTCGTACGGCACGCGCGGAATGTCGTACGCAAAAGCATCGGATTTCCCGTCGATGACGCAAACCGCCTGAGGCCAATACCCGGCCTCTAGCGTGTTCAACATGTCGGTGACTACGGCGTCCACGTCCGCCAACTGACCCACAACGAGCGTTGGAGTGAGCGCCAAGCCTTGCTTGTTGCGACGAGCGTTGAGGCGCGACCGTAGCACCCATCGTCCGACGAGCAACATCAGCAACCCCAACGGCAGCGCCAACAGAAAGAGCATCCGGGAAAGCTCCAGCATGAACGCATATGACACGATGGCGGCGAAACCGAATGTCAACACCGACGCCTGGATAACCGCCTGATACTCGGCCATAGACGTGCCGATGACGTTACGTCGCCTGGTTTTCAGCAGACTGAGCATGAAGAACCAACCGATACCCAACCCGATACACGTCATGATGTAGTTTTCGATACGCAACGTTGCCGCGACGGTGAACGGCAATATTGAACGCACCACGACCGAGATTCCCAGGCTGACGATAACGGCAAACATGTCCATGAGACGTACCTGACGGCGGTAACGCAGATACCAATTGCTGTCGAGGTTCGGGTGCAGCGTTGCGATCCGCTCCTGGGCCTTCTGTGTCTGCACCAAAGCGTCGTCGCGGGGCTTGAGGCGATCTGCGGGGCTACGCGGCGGCATCCCCATCGCGCGCATCCCATCGCCCCCGGGAACGGCAGCGGTACCAGCCGCACCGGCTTCTAGTGCTTCGTTCACAAAACCCCCGCGTGCTCCGCCGCACTTATTTCAGTGTCAGACTACCAAGTTCTGTCTTCAGTTACCGCGCCGGGTACACCCTCGGACGTATCAGTGGAGTTCCGCGTTACCC
>JAIRRM010000152.1 GCA_031255975.1 Propionibacteriaceae bacterium
CGACGAGCCGCAGCACCCCTACACCAAAGGGCTGGTGGCCACTGCTCGGCTTGATCTGGTGGCACCGGGGGAGCGGTTGCCGGTGATCGAGGATTTCGTGAAAGCCGGTGAGTTGCATGACTGAGGCCGGGAACAGGGCCGTGACGACGGCAGCGGGGTTCGTGACATCCGAACCCATAGTGCCCGAATACCGGGTACGAGGGCTCACCCGGCTGTTCCGGCAAGATGGCACCGGGGCGGCCAAAGCGCTGAAAGCCGTGGACGGTGTGGACTTCGAGGTGTGGCCGGGGCAGCGACTTGGCATCGTGGGTGAATCCGGCTCCGGGAAATCTACGCTGATCCGGATGCTATCGGCGTTGCAGTTGCCTTCATCGGGCACCATAGAGTTCCGTGGCAAGAGCATCGTCGGTTTAGACGAGGAGGGGTTGGGTGAACTGCGCTCCAGTGTGCAGTTGGTGTTCCAAGATCCGCGATCATCGCTCAACCCCAGGTGGCGTGTCGGACGTATCATCGCCGAACCGTTGCGTTCACCGTTGTTGCGTCGCACCAAGCGGGTGCCGCTGAGTGCCGCTGGACGTAGGGACCGACTTTTCGAGGTGATGGACAAGATGGGCCTCGACCGCGACATGGTGGAGCGTTACCCGCACGAGTTCTCCGGTGGGCAGCGGCAGCGTATCGCTATCGCCCGGGCGCTCGCCCCCAAGCCGAGCGTGCTGATCGCCGACGAGGCGGTATCGGCGTTGGATGTGTCGGTGCGCGCCCATGTGCTGAACATCATCACTGATCGGGTGCGTGATGACGGCCTCACGCTGCTATTCGTCAGCCACGATCTTTCGGTGGTACGCCACGTATGCGACTCCGTGATCGTGATGCGGGCTGGACGCATCGTGGAAGCTGGGCCGGTAGAGCAGGTGTACGAAGCTCCGCAGGAGCGTTATACGCGGGAACTCCTGGCAGCCGTGCCCCGGATCAGAACCGGGTGAGCGGGTTTCACGCGTGCCCCTATAGCCGCGTTTGGATTCCGTACTGGTGGCTTGAGTCCGCGTCTCTTGCTAGGTATATGGATGCCGGTGCGCTATCCGTTCCCGACGGTGGTACTTCCGGCAACCGAGAATCGTCCGGTGATTGAGAGCCCCGAGTGGTTTGGCAACGAACAGAGCGCGCTTCATGAACTGCTGGTGGTGCGGGAGCTGGCGGAACTACTGGCCGAGGTGAGCAACGGCGGTTTTCGAGTTTCGCAGAGCACAATCGTCGAGTACGTCTAGTCGCCGCGCCGCGGCTACGGGCCATGTCGCTGACGCCGGGGTGGCTGGTTTTGCTATCCAAACCCGCTCGGGTTGCGCCGCTAGCCCGCGTCGGCCTTCTATCATGGTGCTGGTGAAAGCACTGTTGTTGGAGAACATCCACCCTGACGCCGTCGCCATCCTGGAAGCTAAAGGTTTCGAGGTCAAGACCTACGCCGGGTCGTTGTCATCCGACGAACTAGTGGCGGCCTTAGCTGGCGTGAGCCTGCTCGGCATCCGTTCCAACACCAAAGTCACCGGGGACATCATCAAGCGGCTTGATGACTCGTTGCTTGCCATCGGGTGCTTCTGTATCGGTACCAACCAGGTGGATGTCGCCGCAGTCGCCGAGCGCGGCATCGCGGTGTTCAACGCCCCGTACTCCAACACCCGGTCCGTGGTCGAACTGGCGATGGCGGAGATCGTGGTGTTGGCGCGTCACCTCACCGACCGCAACCAACAGATGCACGAGGGCATCTGGGTGAAAAGCGCCACCGGTTCGCACGAGGTACGGGCGCATACGCTGGGCATCGTCGGCTACGGCAATATCGGCTCACAGCTTTCGGTGTTGGCCGAAAGCTATGGGATGCGGGTGATCTATTACGACATCGCCGACAAGTTGGCGCTAGGTAACGCCCGGCGTTGCAACACTTTAGACGAACTGTTGGAGCAAGCCGACGTGGTGAGCCTGCATATCGACGGTCGTGCCGCCAACGCCGGGTTGTTTGGCGAAAAGGCACTGGCCAAAATGAAACAGCGCTCGTTTTTGCTGAATCTGTCGCGGGGACACATCGTCGATCTGGAGGCATTGGCCCAACACCTGAAGAGCGGCCATCTGGCGGGAGCCGCCATCGATGTGTTCCCCACTGAGCCGAAAACCGCCGGTGATCCGTTCATACATGAGTTGCAGGGCATCCCCAACGTCATCCTGACGCCGCATGTCGGCGGTTCCACTCAAGAGGCACAAGTGGATATCGGCCACTATGTAGCCACTAAGTTCACCGAATATGTGGCCGGTGGCTCCACGCTGATGAGCGTCAACCTGCCCAACGTCGGCGCACCGGAACGCAACGGGCATCGTATTCTGCATATCCACCGCAATATTCCCGGCGTGCTCGCCAAACTGAACGCACTGTTGGCCGGTTACGACGCCAACATCGCCTTTCAGTCGCTGGCCACCAGTGGCGAAATCGGCTATGTGATGACCGACGTGGCAGAGGCCAGGCGTGGTCTCACCGAGGAACTCCGGGCGATGCCGGAGACGATCCGGGTACGGGTGATCCGCTAATACGTCCGTCCGTCCCGATTCTTGTACATGTCGTATGCGTGTTCATTGGTCAGTTTCGTACGCGCTCGATGGGGAAAACCGTGCGGAACTGCCCAATGAACGCCGAAACGAATCGGTGGAGGTGAACCGGCCAGTGGTTATCGCTACCCGGCCAGCCGCTGCAACACGTCCTCATGGAGCACGCCGTTGGTGGCCAGTGCTCCCGGCCCGAACACCCCGGGGGTGCCGTCCAGATTGGTGAAGCAGCCGCCGGCCTCGCGTACGATCACGTCGAGCGCCGCCAT
>JAIRRM010000196.1 GCA_031255975.1 Propionibacteriaceae bacterium
GCTTCACACCCTGCTCTTCAGCAGCGACGATGTAGAGGGCCAGAACCGGCAACACCGCGCCGTTCATGGTCATCGACACCGACATCTGGTCGAGCGGGATGCCCGAGAAGAGCACCTCCATGTCAAGGATCGAGTCGATTGCCACACCGGCCATGCCCACGTCGCCCGCAACGCGCGGGTTGTCGGAGTCATAACCACGGTGGGTGGCGAGGTCGAACGCGACCGAGAGGCCCTTCTGGCCAGCCGCGAGGTTGCGGCGGTAGAAGGCATTGGACTCCTCAGCGGTGGAGAAGCCAGCGTACTGGCGAATCGTCCAAGGCTGATTGACATACATCGTGGAGTAAGGACCGCGCAGGAACGGCGGGATGCCCGGATAGGTATGGAGGAAATCCAGACCCTCATAGGCCTCGTCGCTGTACAGCGGGGCGACCTCAATCAGTTCAGGGGTCGTCCACGCACGGTCGAAGGTAGGAGCGACCTGACCGGTCGGGGGCTTGCCCGAACCGAGGTCGATCGTATCGAAACGAGGAATGGTCACTTTGCAACCCCCAGCTTGTCGAGAGTGTCGGTAAGGAAGGAGACCACGTTCATGCCGTCGAAGATCTCGACGTCGATGTACTGGTCGACCTCGTCGCTGCCGGTCTCGGTCTTACGGCCGGCGATTGCGACCGTGCCGACACCAGCGGCCTTGAGGGCCTTGGCGGCTGCGATAGCCTGCTCGGCGTACACCTTCGCGCTGGACGCGAGGATAACCACCGGGTACTTGCCTTCAACTGCGGCCTTGGCGATCTCGTCGGCGGTAGCGGACTTGATCTCCGGGTTATCGATGCCACCGACCCACAACACGTTGGACGTGAAGGTCTCGCGGCCACCGAAATCGCGCTGTTCGCCCAAGCACGCCATCAGCACCTCGGGGTTCTTGCCCGTGGTGGCCTTGAAGGCGCGGGAACGATCACGCAGCCCCTCGAAGACCTCGGAGTCGCGCTGCGGCTTCAGGCCCGCGTAGGCCGGAGCGGCCGGGCGTGCCACGAAGTCGGTGAGCAAATCTTCGTTCTGCTTCGGGAACTGGTTGGTGCCAGTGATCGACTGCTTGCGGGTGGCAAGACGCTTGGCCCGCTCGGCGTTGACCTTGGCGATCTGCTCGACGACGATACCGCCCGCCAAAGCCGCGACCTGACCGCCGGCGGCCTCAATGGTCTGGACGACAGCCCAGGCCTTTTCGGACAACTCGTCGGTGAGACCCTCAAGTGCCCACGAACCGCCAGCGGGATCCTTGACCGCACCAAGGTGCGACTCTTCGGAGGCCAGCAACTGGATGTTACGGGAAACACGACGCGAGAAGCTGGTCGGCAGACCGTACACCGTATCGTGCGGAAGCACCGTCACCTTGTCGGCACCACCGATGGCGGAAGCCACCGCGGCGACCGTCTCGCGCAGAATGTTCACCCACGGATCGTCGCGGGTGAGCACCCGCCCCGAGGTGACAGCGTGCTGGATCGCACCACGCTTTTCCGCCGGAACCTCCAGCACCTCGCCAACGCGAGCCCACAGGCGGCGCAGTGCGCGGATGCGGGCGATGGTGGTGAACTCGTCGGTCGAAGCGCCGACGCGGAAGAGGATCTGGTCGAACGCCTCAGCCGGGGAGACCCCAGCCTCGCCGAGCGCGCGGACGTACTCGATGCCGGTGGCGATCGCGTAAGCCAGTTGCTCGATGTCACCAGCGCCGGCGTTATCGTACGGCGTGACGTCGACCACAAGCGCGCGAGCCAACGGGTACGCCTTGGCCTTGGCAACCCAACCAGCCAGACCACTCAGGTCGGCGGGCTTGCCGGTGACTGCGGCGGAACCGAGCGGGTCGATACCGAAGCTGCCACGAGCCTCAGCGGCCTTGCCGGAGGCGGTGAAGAAGTCAGCGAGGGCCTGGGCGGCAGCATCCTGGTCGCTGATGCTCGACACCGAAATGTCGGCAGCGCCCGGGATCACACCGGCCAGAGCCTTGGCGACATCACCAGCGGCGATGGCGTCAGGATCGACACGCAGCCAGACGCCGGTGCCACCCCTGTTCAGATCGTCGAGGATCGCGGCGTTGGTGGTGGCGACGCTTGGATCTTCGTGCAACTGCTCGATGATCCACGGCTCGTCAGGACACGGCAGAGCGCTGCCGCGGGTGAAAGGCACCTGCGCCGGGTAACCGATTACCTGGTCATCCGGCTTGGTATACAGGGGCTTGGTGACAAGACCATCAACCGCGACGGTCGTCAGCCTCTTGATGCCCTCTTCAATGTTGAGTTCCGTGCCAGGGGCTCGTTTCCTGTTCAGAACCTTTAGAACCTCGCGGTTCCAGTCTTCCTCGGTGGGCTGGGGGAACTCCCCGGCCAACACCAAGCTTGCGTCCGTCATTTAGCGGCTCCCTCCAAAAGGTATGTGAGGTAGACATTGCTCCGTGACCGCGACGGATCGAGACTCACACCCCGAGCAGGCATTCGGGCTCATCGTTATTACGATCTACCGTTGCGGGCCAGCGCCGGATTTTGACCGGCTTCCCCCGCTCGACGTTGAGTGGCGTCTCGTGGCACCTAGGCTATCACGGGTTGCTGAAGCAGGCATCTTCCGTCCGCTGGAGCACGGGTGGCACCGGGCTCAATGTGATTCAACCGGCGTCTCAGCAACGCTCAGCCAGGCGACGCGCCGGGAGTCCATCTCCAGCACCCGCATGGTTACGGCAGCCAGTGGCTTATCGTCTAGGTCCTCATCGCCCACTCGGGCCAGCGTCACCGTGATGGTGTCGCCCAGTTCCGGCACCCGTCCCAACTCCGCCATGAAGTAACCGGCCAGGGTGTCATATGGCCCCTCGGGCAGCAGCAGCCCACAGGTTTCGGCGAACTCCTCCAAGGTCGTCAACCCGGAGTATTCGTCGACGTCCCGTCGATGGACGGTGTCTGGCTGGATGTCGTATTCGTCGGTGATGTCCCCGATCAGCTCTTCTACCAGATCCTCCAGGGTGACGATGCCCGCGGTGCCGCCGTACTCGTCCAATACGATGGCAAGATGGGCGCGTTGCCGGCGCATCGCGGTGAGGGCTCGTAACACTTTGACGGTGCCGGGTAGGGAGAACACCGGACGTACCAACTGCTTGATGGGCACCTGCCGGGTGGGGCCGTCGAGATCCATCAGGTCGCGGACATGCACAAACCCCAGAATGTCGTCTTGCGATTCGCCGGTGACCGGATAGCGCGAATGGGCACCGTCCATCACCTCGCGGGCCGCCTTGTACGCCGGGGTGTCCCCGGTGAGGAAATCCACCTCGGTACGCGGGATCATCACCTCGCGCAGGCTACGTTCGCCAGCGTCGAACACCTCGTCCACGATGTGTCGCTCCTCGGCACCAAGCGTGGAACTGGAGGTGAGCATGGAGCGGATCTCTTCGTCGGAGACCATCTCCT
>JAIRRM010000065.1 GCA_031255975.1 Propionibacteriaceae bacterium
CCCACCCCCACCCCCACCAGTACCAGTGGCTTGGATGATTACGGGTGCCCGATCACGCCAACCACGCCGTCACCCGATGGGGCAGACGGCATCGGAGATCCGTACCTGCCCACCGCCGGCGGCACTGGATATGATGTGCGGCACTACCAGATCGCGCTCACCATTGATCCGGAAACCGGGGCCATCGCCGGAACCACCACGGTTACGCTGAGCACCTTGACGCCCGTTTCTCAAATCCACCTCGATCTCATTCCACGGGTGAGCGATGTGCGAGTTGATGACAGCGCGGCGTCCTCGTACATTCAGAGCACCAGTGGGGATCTCATGATCGATGTGCGTGATGATGCCCGCGGTCTGCCTCGTGCGAGAGGTGAGACGTTGCGGATTACCGTCACATATGCTGGCATGCTCGATCCGGAAGACCCGATGCAGGCTGGCAGCGTATACCGACTCGAAAACGAATGGTTGCTGGCGGAGGAACCCCAGGGGGCGTTGTTGTGGTTCCCGGTGAACGACCATCCGCGCGACCCAGCTACCTACCACATAAGCGTTACGGTGCCTGCGGGCGTGGAGGCCATCAGCGCGGGGGTGCTGGAGAGTGAAGGCCCTAGTGGTGCCGGCGGCGGCCAGCATGAGTGGGTGTGGAGCATCGATTCGGCGACGGTGTCGTATGCGGTGCCGCTAGCCATCGGGCAATACCGGCTTGACCGCAGCACGGAGAGCATCGGCGGGCGGGACGTGCAGTATCTTTCGGCGGTCACCGAGCGCGTATCCAGCATTGCTCCCATGAGCACCAACACAGCGTTGAAATGGCTGCGCGAGACAACCATCTCGGAAGCCTTATATCTGGTCGAAGTCCTCGGTGAATACCCCGCGAGTGCGCTGGGCGGCATCATCCCGCCGCAGCAAACCGACTGGGGAGCGCTGGAAACCTGGGGCCGTCCCGTGTACGACCCGAGTGTGGCCCGGTATCAGGGGCAGGGTTACGACATGTCGTACATCGTGCGACACGAACAAGCGCATTTCTGGTTTGGCGATACGGTGACGCTATGCGAATGGAACGACATCGTCATCAACGAGGGGTTGGCGGACTATTTCGATGGTTATCTCGGCCCTGGCACCACCCGGGCCAGCGCCGACGAGTATTTCCGGAGCGTGTATGCCAGCCTGAGCCGTGCCTCCGCCTTCTGGGAGCAGATCATCTCCGACCCTGGCCCTACACAGGATCTCATCTTTTCCGATCAGGTGTATACCCGCGGCGGAATGGCGATGCATGCCACTCGGGTACTGATGGGCGATGAGGCGTTTTTCCGCTTCCTGCGCGACTGGGTGGCTAACCCCGGTCCACGCAGCCTGGAGCAGTGGCGCGAGATGGCGCAGCAGTACACCCCGGTTGATCTTTCAGCCGCCCACCGGGCCTGGTTCGACGTGGGCGAGATGCCCGCGGCGACCTCCGAGAACGGCTACCCAACCTGATCGTGGCAAATCGGTGCCGCAATTCATCTGGTCGCCGCACCGCACTTTGCGCAGAAGCCGTAGATCTCTACGGTGTGCCCAATGAGTTGATAACCGTGCTGTTCGGCGGTGGCTGCTGCCCATCGCTCCACCGGTTCGGCGGTGATTTCCTTGGTAGCACCGCACCCGCGACAGATGATGTGGTGGTGGTGCGCGGTGGAGCAGTGCCGATATGCCATCTCACCGGAGTCGGTACGTACCGTATCGGCTTGTCCATTTACCGCCAACGCTTGCAGGTTGCGATAGACGGTCGCTAGACCGAGCCGTCCGCCCAACTGGGTGTGCAGTTGCTGGGCGGTGACAAACTCGCGGCAGGCTTCAAGCGCCGTTTTCACGAGTTGACGGCCTTTGCTGTTGCGAGTGGTTGCCGTGTTCGGTGATTCAGTGCTCATCCCAGTGATCTCCATGTGGTGCGTGGCGATGCCCGTGTAGCAGGTAATCTACGTGGTCTCCATGCAGTACGGCGGTGGTACCGGGCATACCCTCTAGTGTTTCCGGCGGGTGCGTGGCATCCGCCTCGGCAGGTATATGTGGCGTGAAAGTGGGTAGCTCTGGTTCTTCGGCGGGGGGTCGGTGCCGGTGCCGGATGGCTCCACCCAGCGCCGCGGTGAGGACGAACACCGCCACGGCCAATACCACGATGGTGGCTCCACTGGGGGTATCCAACGCCACCGAGCCGAGGGTGCCGAACGCCGCCACGGCCACCCCGATGCCGAGCGCCGTCAGTAGCGTGGCTCGGAACCCGGTGGCGATATTGGAAGCCGCCGCCACCGGCACCACCATCAAGGCGCTCACCAGCAACACTCCGACGGTACGCATTGAGGCGCTGACGGTGATCGCCGCCAAAGCGACGATCAGCATGTTCAGGGCACGTACCGGCAACCCTTGGGTACGGGCGTACTCCTCGTCCGCGCATACGCTGAAAAGCTGCGGGGCCAGCAGCAGGGTCAAAGCGACCCCGGTGACGCAGAGCACCGCCAGCACCAGCACATCCGAACCGCTCACCGTGGTGAGTGAGCCGAAAAGGTACTGTGACAACGCCGCGGTGCCACGGTTGGCCACCCCAGCGAGCAGGATGCCAAGCGCCAGTCCGCCGTAGAACAGGATGGCCAGCCCAGTGTCGCCGGGTGCTTTGCCGGTGCCACGTAACGCCTCTATGGCAACAGCCCCGAGCACGCACACCGCCACGGCTACCGGGAATGGTGTCCAGCCGGTCACCAGCGCCAACCCAACTCCAGCGATGGCGACGTGGCCCAGACCGTCGCCCAGTAGCGAAAGACGACGTTGCACCACATACATGCCGACGGCGGGTGCCAGCAACCCGGAGAGCACGGCGGCGATGAGCGCACGTTGCATGAATGGGTAGGCCAGGACGTCCAGGATGTCAGGCATAGGTACCTCCCGCCAACTGGCCCGAATAGATGACGTTGCCTTCGCGCAACACCACCGAGCGGTCGAGCAGTGGCTTCATGGGGCCGAGTTCGTGTAGCACCATGCAGATGGTGAGCCCGGCAGCTTTCAGTTCGGCGAGAATCGCCGCCAGAGCCTCCTGGGAGCGCATGTCCAGCCCGGCCAGCGGCTCATCCAACAGCAGCAGTTCCGGTTCTCCGGCCAGGGCACGGGCGATCACGGCACGTTGTCGTTGCCCCCCGGAAAGCTCTGTCAGTTCACGGTTGGCGAGATCACTCATGCGTACCACCTGCAAAGCCTTGGTCACTGCCGCCTTATCGGCTAAGTTTTGCAGCCGTAGCACCCCGCGCCGGGCGAGCCGCCCAGAGCGCACCATCTCGATTACGGTGGCTTTCAACACCTGTAGCTGGCTGTGCTGCGGCACGTAACCGATCCGGCTCCACTCGTGAAACCGCGTTGGCGGCGTATCAAATAGTTTGACCTCACCTGCGACATGGGGTATCAGCCCGAGCGCAGCTCGAAGCAGCGTGGTTTTGCCAGAGCCGTTGGCACCGAGCAGGGCGACGGTCTCCCCGCGAGACACCGTGAGATCAACACCGTGTAGCACCTCGGTGGCTCCGAGTGTCACCTTGAGGCCAGATACACTCAACGGATTTACCATGTGCAACCGTTCGCCAGTCGCAGTGCGTCCATATTCGCATACATGACTTCCAGGTAGTCCTTGCCTGGAGAGGTGTCGCTGATGGCCTCTATCGGGTCCAGTACCGCGACCTGTAGCCCCAAGTCGGCGGCTAGCATGTCCACGGCGTCCCGGCTCACCAGAGGCTCGAAAAAGATGGTGGTGATGCCGTATTCCCTGGCCAGTTCAGAGATCTCGGCGAGGTGGGCCGGGGTGGGTTCGTCCTCCGGATCAAGACCTGCGACGGCCAACTGGGTGAGGCTGTAGGCGTTGGCCAAGTAGCGGAACGCATCATGCGAGGTGAGGAACTCGCGACGTTCGCAGTTTGTCGTCGCCTGGAGAAAAGCCGCGTCGAGATCTCCCAGCGCGTCCGCCAAAGTGTTGGCTGCCTGCCCGATGGTGGTGGCGTTTGCCGGCAGCAGTTCCACCATCCGGTCGGCGAGCACGTTGGTGAAAACTCCCATGTTGGCGGGGTTGAGCCAGGTGTGCGGATCAATCGGGGTGCCGGGAGCGTACTGGTAGCCGTCGCCGTCTCCCTCGTGGTCTGGATTGTCGGCTGCTGGTAGTGCGGCCACCAGGGTGGCGGTGTCTACTACACGCGACATGTCGGCGTCCTTCAGTGCCGCATCGATGGCGGGGGAGATGCCGCTTTGATAAAACACCAGGTCAGCGGAGTGCAACAGTGCCAACTGCGACGCGGTGAGTTCGAAATCGTGGGGTTCCACTCCCGGCGGCACCAGCACCTGTATCTCGGCCAGCGGCCCGGCGACCCGTGAGGCGATGAACTCCAGTGGATACATTCCAACTACGATGACCGGCTTTGGGAGGGATGGAGGTGGGGTGACACATCCGGTGAAAAAGCTGAGTAGGGCCAACGCGGCTACGGCTAAACGGGCGCGGTGACGGGAGGCGATACCCCGGCCACGACATGCAACAAACACGAGAATCATTATCGTTAAAGCGGGAAGACAACGCAATCTGAACGACGCCGTGTCGCCCGGTGCGGGGCGACACGAAAAGCAGCGTAGCCATGGCAGATGCGACACCGCTTCGGTTCCAGTAGCATGGCCTGATGCTGCGGCGTTCGACTCGCCCAGCCGCCGATGCCAGCCAGGTACCGGCAACCGTCGGCCACGTAGCCGACCGATGTCACTTAGGTGGAACTTCGATGCCTGAAAGCAAACTCGATAAGGTAATCAATCTCTGCAAGCGCCGCGGCTTCGTCTACCCCTGCGGCGAGATCTACGGCGGCACCCGCGCCGCCTGGGACTACGGCCCCCTCGGTGTGGAACTGAAGGAAAACATCAAACGACAATGGTGGCGCAACGTGGTCACCAGCCGTGACGACGTGGTGGGGCTTGATTCGTCCATCATTCTGCCGCGCGAAGTGTGGGTGGCGTCTGGGCATGTGGGCGTGTTCACCGACCCGCTGACCGAATGCACCGCTTGTCACAAGCGTTTCCGCTTCGACCAATTGCAGGAGGAGTACGCGGCGCGTAAAGGCATCGCCGACGCCGATGGTGTGAGCGCGACCGAACTGCCGTGCCCCAACTGCGGAGTACGGGGGCAGTGGACGGAGCCTCGCGACTTCAACATGATGCTGAAGACGTACCTCGGCCCGGTGGAGGACGAAAGCGGCCTGCACTATCTACGTCCCGAGACCGCGCAGGGCATCTTCATCAACTTCAAGGCGGTACAGACCACCACCCGCGCCAAGGTGCCATTTGGCATCGGCCAGGTGGGCAAGAGTTTCCGCAATGAGATCACGCCGGGCAATTTCATCTTCCGCACCCGCGAGTTCGAACAGATGGAACTGGAGTTTTTCTGTGAGCCGGGCACAGACGAGGCATGGCATCAGACCTGGATCGACTATCGCACGCAGTGGTACACCGACCTCGGCCTGAAAGCAGCGGATCTTCGGCACTATGAGCATCCGAAAGAGAAGCTATCGCACTACTCGAAGCGCACCGTGGATATCGAGTACCGTTTCGGGTTCGTCGGCGGCGAGTGGGGCGAGCTGGAAGGCATCGCCAACCGCACCGACTTCGACCTCGGCACACACACCGAACACTCCGGTACCGATCTGTCGTACTTCGACCAGGCCAACAACCGGCGCTACATTCCGTACGTCATTGAGCCGTCCGCCGGCCTCACCCGTTCGCTGATGGCGTTCATGGTGGGTGCGTACGCCGAAGACGAGGCCCCCAACGCCAAGGGCGGAGTGGATGTGCGCACCGTGCTGCGGCTCGACCCCAGACTGGCACCGGTGAAAGCGGCGGTGCTGCCGCTGTCACGCGATGAACAACTTTCTCCGAAGGCACGGGGCCTCGCCGCTGAACTCAGGAAGTATTGGAATATCGAGTTCGACGACGCGCAGGCTATCGGTAAGCGCTATCGCCGCCAGGACGAGATCGGGACGCCGTTCTGCGTCACTGTCGATTTCGACACCCTGAATGACGACGCGGTGACGGTGCGTTCCCGTGACACCATGGAACAGGAGCGGGTAGGCATCGCCAACGTCCGGGCATATCTGGCTGAGCGGTTGAGCGGCTGCTGAGCCTGCTGCGGTGCCGTCAGATGTTCAGCGACGGCGATATAGCGCGGCTGGGCAACGCTGACAGGCGAACCCAGGTCGGGGTGTGTGCCAGAGGCAGGTACGTGGGTGAGCACGCGCCGGTTGGCTGCGGCAGTTGGCAGGTTACTTCTGCCAGTCGCGGGCTACGATCACGGGGCAGAGCGCTTCGCGGGTGACGGAGCGTGACACCGAGCCGAGCAGCAACCCGGCGAATCCGCCGAGGCCGCGCGAACCGACGACCACCAGCGAGGCGTTACGGGAGGCGTCCACCAACGCCACCCGGGCGCTGCCCTGAACCACGCGACGCTCCACGATGAGTTCCGGATGGGCCTCCTCTAGTGGGGCCACCAGTTCTCGCAGCATCGCGTCTAGGTCTCGGTGGGTCTGTTCTGGGTCGAGGCGCACCATCGCGGAGAAGTCGCCCAACTCGGGGGCGATATCCCAGGCATACATGGCCACCAGCGGCACTCCTCGGCGTAACGCCTCTGCGGCGGCGATCTCGCTGGCAGCGAGTGAATCCGGGGCGTCTTGTAGCCCGATGACCACCGGGCCACTATTCAGCGTGTGATCTCCCTCCGGCACCACCATCACCGGGCCTTGGGCGTGAGTGATGAGTTCGGCGGCGGTGCCGCCGAGCAGCGGCAGTCGCTTCTCGCTGGAGTGGCCACGGGCACCAACCACCACCAGAGCGGCGTCTTTGGACGCGGCAGCGAGCGCTCCAGCGGGGTCTTCGGCGAGCAACAGCGATGAAACCTCCAACTGCGGATGGGAAGCGATGACCTGCCCCACCACTTCGTCCAACTGGGCTTGTGAACGCGCGGAACTGGTCTCGATGTAGTTGGGGTCCACCTTAAGGGCGCGAGCGGTGCGACGGTCGGCGGGGTTGAGGTGCGATAGGGCCAGCAATATCACCAGAGCGAGGCCGCGGCTGGCAGCGAGCGCGGCGGCGTAGGTGAGCGCGCCAATGGCACCGGGGGAGTTGTCATAACCGACGACGATGCGACCAGCGGTATGGGAAGAAGCTGTTTCACTCATATTTTCATTCTACTCACGGTCGTTGGCGGTGGGGCGGGGAGGCTGCTGCTCAGTGTTTCGAGGGAATGGGTAGACTTCCGCGGGTGAGTGAGCCGATGATCGTAGCCCCGTTGCGCCTCGCCTCGCCTTCACACTCCGCCGCGCTGAGCATCACGGTTCCAGTGGTGATGGCGCCGATGGCCGGGGTGACCAGGCAGGCGTTTCGGCTGCTCTGCTATGAGCAGGGTGCCGGAGTGTGTGTGAACGAGATGATTACCGCTCGTGGGGTGGTGGTGGGGGACGACAAAACCGTCTCCATGATGACATTCGCCACAGCCGAGCCGGTGCGAGCGGTGCAACTCTACGGCACCGATCCAGCCACCATAGACGTGGCGGCCGGTATCGCCATCCAGGCATTCGGGGCGGAACTCATCGACCTAAACTTCGGCTGCCCGGTGCCGAAAGTCACCCGCAAAGGCGGCGGTGGGGTATTGCCATGGAAACTCGATCTGTTTCGTGCCATCGTACGGGCCGCGGTGCGTTCCGCCGACCGATACGGGGTGCCGGTGACGCTCAAAACCCGTATCGGCATCGATGACGAGCATCAGTTGATGCTGGACGCCGGGCGTATCGCGGAGGACGAAGGGGTTGCCGCGGTGTGTCTACACGCCCGTAGCGTGGCCCAGGCGTATTCCGGTGACGCCGACTGGGCTGCCATCAAGACGCTGGTGAACGCCCTTAGCATCCCGGTGATCGGCAATGGTGACATCTGGGAGGGCGCGGACGCGCTGCGAATGATGCGTGACACCGGGTGCGCCGGGGTCGAGGTGGGTCGCGGGGCGTTGGGGAGACCGTGGCTGTTCGCCGACATTCAAGACGCGCTACGGGGGTGTGTTGCCACCAGATTGCCAAACTTGGGCGAGGTGTGCGATCTGCTGCTCAGGCACGCCGAACTGAACATCGCCGCCATGGATGAGCTACACGGTATGGCCGACATGCGCAAACACGCGCTGTGGTATCTGCGTGGCTTCCCGCTGGGCGGCGATCTCAGATTGGCGTTGAGCCATGTCAGTGAATTTGATGAGTTGCGGCGATTGCTGGCCGTCCTCGACCGTGACACGCCGTATCCGGTGGCAGAGCTTGGCAAACCACGCGGACGACAAGGGGGGCCGCGGGGTCGCGTCATCATGCCATACGGTTGGCTGGATGACCGCTCCGGGTTGGGGCTTGATCTCGGCGATGCGGAACTGGACGTATCAGGCGGCTGAATGACAACCTACCTTTGTAGCCGGCGTTTTGCGACGGGCACTTTTGCGCCCGGTGTCTTACGAGGATAGCTGGGAGGAGGGATTGGAGAACTGGTGGAGAATAAGCGTATGGATGTAGGTAAGGCCAGACGGCAGCGCTGGGCGGAGACCATGACCGGACATGGTGGCGCGTTTGTCAGCGCCCACGCCGATTCGCGCGCAGCGCTGGCCACCGGTACCGCAGTGGGACGGATGGAGCGGGAGGCCTACGAGGCTGCCACGCTTCGAGCAGGTGCCACCCGCTCACACGGTGCGGGGGAGCGGCTGCGGCCAGAGGAGCCAGACCCGGAGCGCACCTGTTTCGAGCGTGATCGTGACCGTATCGTGCATTCAACGGCGTTCCGTCGGCTGGCGGGGAAGACGCAGGCGGTGGTGTATCCGCGAGATCATCAGCGCACCCGACTCACCCATGCCCTTGAGGTGGCGCAGATCGCCCGTTCCGTGGCCACCGGGGTAGGAGCCAACGTGGTGCTCGCAGACACCATAGCGCTGGGGCATGACTGTGGGCATGGTCCGGGCGGGCACGCCGCCGAGGAGGCGTTTGATCTGTTTCTGCCGGATGGGTTCGATCACGGCCCCTGGGGGGCCGATGTGGCGCTGGCGGATCTGAACCTCACCCGGCAGACATTGGATGGCATCCGTAACCACTCCTGGTCCAGGCCGGCACCAGCCACCATTGAGGGTGAGATCGTGTCGTGGGCTGACCGTATCGGCTACTGCGCGCATGACCTGGAGGACTCCATCGCCGCCGGCATCGTCAAGGTGTCCGACATTCCAGCCGAAGTGTCTAAGGTGTGCGGGGTGAGTCGCGGTGAACAACTGCGGGTGTTCATCGGGGCGCTGGTGGCCACTACCGTGGCCACCGGGCAGGTGGCGATGGACGCCGAGACGGCGGGGGCGTTGGCGGCGCTTAGACGTTTCAACTACGAGCGCATCTACAACCGTCCCGAATCAATGCAGCAGTGGCGGGCGGTGGTGGACGTGTTACGGGCATTGGTGGAGCGCTACAGTGCCCATCCTGGCGACATGCCCGAATCTTATCGGTGTGAGGCCGATCCGGTACGCGGCGCGGTGACATATGTGGCGGGCATGACCGATCGCTTTGCCTTCGAGCAGGCGGTGCAGTTATTGGGTTGGGAATGGGATTTGCTGCCGCGGGGGATCGGCCACGGAGCCTGAGTAGACTGAGCCCATGCCCCGCATCATGGACGAAGACATCGCCACGGTACGGGAGCGCGCTCGCATCGAAGAGGTCGTCGGATCGTATCTCAGGCTGCGCCGCTCAGGCTCCGACTGGCAGGGTCTGTGCCCGTTCCACGATGAGAAAACCCCCAGTTTCCACGTCACGCCAGCGCGAGGACTTTACTACTGCTTCGGATGTGGCGTGGGCGGCAACGTATTCGATTTTGTGATGCGCCATGACAATATGACCTGGGTGGAGGCGGTGCAACTGCTCGCCGACCGTTA
>JAIRRM010000098.1 GCA_031255975.1 Propionibacteriaceae bacterium
TTGCGGGTCTGCAACATAAAGAGCTTGCCATCCTCGATGGTGAACTCCATGTCCTGCATGTCGCGGTAGTGATCCTCCAGGTTGTTCACGATGCCCTGGAATTGGTCGTAAACCGCCGGGTTCTGGTTGCGGAGTTGGTCGATGGTCTGCGGGGTGCGTACCCCAGCCACCACATCCTCGCCCTGCGCGTTCATAAGGTATTCGCCAAACAGGCCGCGTTCGCCGGTGGCGGGGTTACGGCTGAAAGCCACACCGGTGCCGGAGGTGTCGCCCAGGTTGCCGAACACCATCGATTGCACGTTCACGGCGGTGCCCCAGTCGCCGGGGATGTCGTTCATGCGGCGGTAGTAGATGGCGCGCGGGTTGTCCCAACTACGGAACACGGCCTTGATGGCACCGAACAACTGCTCAATGGGATCGGACGGGAAGTCGGTGCCAAGCTTCGCCTTGTATTCGGCCTTGAACTGGGCGGCCAACTCCTTCAAGTCGTCGGCGTTCAGGTCGGTGTCAAGGGTGACGCCGCGCTGCTCCTTCATATTGTCGATCAGCTTCTCGAAGTAAGCCTTACCGACCTCCATCACCACATCGGAGTACATCTGGATAAAACGACGGTACGAATCCCACGCCCAACGCGGATTGCCGGATTTGGCAGCAATCGTCTCGACCACGGTGTCGTTGATGCCAAGGTTGAGGATGGTGTCCATCATGCCGGGCATAGAGGCGCGCGAGCCGGAGCGCACCGACACCAGCAGCGGGTTCTCGGAGTCACCGAACTTCTTGCCCATGTCGGCTTCAAGCTTGGCGACGTGAGCCATAATCTCGGCCACGATGGCTTCGGAGATCTGCTCACCGTCTTCGTAGTACTGCGTGCAAGCCTCGGCGGTGATGGTGAATCCCTTGGGCACCGGCATCCCCAGACCGGTCATTTCGGCGAGG
Source organism: Propionibacteriaceae bacterium (assembly GCA_031255975.1). Classification (GTDB taxonomy): domain Bacteria; phylum Actinomycetota; class Actinomycetes; order Propionibacteriales; family Propionibacteriaceae; genus WRGV01. The sequence goes on from JAIRRM010000098.1 coordinate 937, forward strand.
TTTGCACCTTTACCGCCGAGAAGGTTGCGCATCGAGGCGTCACCTTCCGCGAAATCGTAGACGTACTTTGTCATATGTGACTCCCTATATCAACGGGCCGAACCACTTGCTCGACTGGCCGAGCTACCAACGCCCAACCGCATAGATTGTACTCTGTGTACCCCACTCACGCACCGGAAGCCGTGGTCGATCAGACAGGTAAAGAACTCCCCGCCTGGCCACGCTGAACGCCATCACAGACCATTTCGTCGGCTAAGACGACGAGACGAGGGTACCGCTTAGCGATTGAAACGGTTTTGCGCCGCAGCCAGACCAGCCGTGATGATCGCCAACACGGCGTCAGCCGCCTCGGCGATGGTAACCCCCAGGTCTGCCTCGTCCCTCTTGGGGAAACGGCCCAGTACGTAATCGATGGCATCCTGCTGGCCGGGGGGGCGTCCGATGCCGATACGCACCCGATAGTAATCGCCGGTACCGAGGTGCGCGCGCACGGACTTCAAGCCGTTATGGCCGTTGTCACCACCGCCGAGCTTCAACCGTAGCGACCCGAAATCAATGTCGAGTTCGTCGTGGACGACGATGATGTGGTCGGCGGGTACCTTGGCGAACGCGGCCAACTTTCTCACTGCGATGCCGGAGTCGTTCATGTACGTCAACGGCTTCACGATGATGAGTTTCTCCGCCGGGTTGGGAGGCGGCGGTACCGCAACACCAGCTGGGCCCACCGAAGTAGAAACTGCCGCGACCCCACCGCCGGACATACCTGGCATGGGGGCAGACACCCCCAAATCACGCAGCCGCACCTCGGCCACTTGGGCGCGCGCCAACAACGGCTTCTTCCAGGTGGCGGATGCGCGGCGCGCCAACTCGTCGGCACACATCCAACCGACGTTGTGCCGGGTGCCTTCGTACCGCGGGCCGGGGTTGCCGAGCCCGGCAACCAGCCAAGTCACTACTCAGCCGACTCCGTGGGCTCGGCGGCCTCAGCGGCGCCTTCGGCGTCTTCAGCATCGGTCTCCGCAGCGACGGCGCGCGGCTTCGAGACGGTGGCGACCAACACCTCCGGATCGTCTGCCAACTCCACACCGGCAGGCAGCTTCACCTCGGAGAGCAGCAACTGGCCACCGATCTCCAACCCCTCGACGGAGGCTTCAATCTCGGTGGGGATACTGGTGGCCTCGGCCTGCACCGAGATGAAGGTACGATCCTGCACCAGCAGGCCATCGGCCTCAACCTTGCCGCTGAGCACCAGCGGCACCTCGACGGTGACCTTCTCGCCCCTTTTGACGATGATGAGATCAACGTGCTCCACGGCGTCACGCACCGGGTCGCGCTGCACCTGCTTCGGCAGCGCCAACTGCTTCTTGCCACTCGGCAGGGTGAGGTCGAACAGTGTGTTGGCCTGGCGCAGCGCCAACGTGGTCTCATGGCCCGGCAGCGTGATATGCACCGGATCGGTGCCGTGCCCGTACAGCACCGCGGGGATACGCCCGGCGCGACGCACCCGGCGGGCAGCACCCTTGCCGAACTCGTCACGCGCCTCGGCAGTCAACTCGATTTCAGCCATTGGTTCTCCTCAACCTCGGTTCTGTGAAGCCCTGCTCGCCCGAGGGAGGGACGGCGCGCAGCCGCGCCATCGGCTAGTCGATGACGGGCACCTCGCCCCTCGCCAGGCAAGGGGAAACACTACCCTGCCGGGCGTGATGCGCCAAAACGCGACCCCGTAACCACTCCGCGACTATCCCGTAGCCGTCGACCAAACCAGCACTACCGCGCCGGTTTGGCCCGTCGCAACTACGGGCAGAACTCCACATTCCACGGCCCGCTGCCACGTCGCCGCGAAGATAGAGATTATGCCTGGCTGAGCAGTTGCTGCACTGCGGCCATGAAACCATCCGGATCAGTGGGCAGCGCGTCACTGAGCGGCAGCAACACCCCGTTCACCAAGAATGTCGGGGTACCGCTGACCAGCGGATTCTGCTGGTTGATGTACTCCATGTTCTCAACGACGCTCAATGTGGCCAGCCCGTCGAAACACTGCCGGAACTCGCTGAGAGCGGCACCGGTGATGCCGACCTGGGCCGGGAACGTTTCGCGTAACTGCTCGTCGGTGTAGCCGGTGCCCTCACGGGCAGGTTGTCCGTCGAATACGACATCGTGATACGCCGCAAACGCCCCTACCGTATCGGCGCACATGGCCGCCACGCCCGCCCGCCGCGACGAATCATTACGCAGGTTGTAGTCGAGGAAGGAGCGAATGGCGTACTCCACTTTGATGCGCCCAGCGGCTACCAATTCGTTGATGGTCTCACCCCAGATCTGCTCGGCTTGCTTGCAGATCGGGCACTGGTAATCAACATGGATGCTGAGCAGCGGCACATCGGCCCCTGCCCGCGGGTTGACGATGATGGCAGACGCATCGGCGTTGAGGTTGGGTGGGATGAGTTGCTCCCCGGTGGGGGCAAGGGTCGGTACCGTGGGCTGCGGTTGACCGGTCGCCGATTGCGAGGGTGCAGTGGGCGGCGGTGCGGGTTCTTCTTTGGAGTCGGTACCGCTCAGGCCTGGCACCAACACCACCCATATCCAGGTGATGACGGAGATGGCCAGCGCCGCGATGGAGAGGTACAGCGGACGCTGGTCGAACACCACCGTAGGGGACGCCTGCTGTGGGGTGGGGGTGGCCGTTGGCCGGGCCGCAGGTTCGGGGCCGGTGGCCGGGGCCGCAATCGCCGCCGTAGCTTCGGCTGGAGTCGGGGCGTTCACCGCGTCGGGAGTGGTCGCAGAATCAGTCGTACCGTCAGTGCTCATGGCTCCACTTTATACAGCAGAATCGCATCAACTGGAAGCGTGGCGTTAGCTGGCGGAGCCGGAGACGCTACCGTCCGTATCGAATAGCCTAGTCACAGAGCCATTGGTGAACACTTCACGAATAGCGCGGGCGATCAGCGGCGCGATGGAAAGCACCGTCATCTTGTCGATCTTGAGGCCAGGGCCGCACGGCAACGTGTTGGTGAAGATCACTTCCTCAAACGGGGTGGCGTTGATGCGTTCGGCAGCCGGATCGGACAACACCGGGTGGGTGGACGCTACGATCACCCGCTGGGCGCCATTCTTCAACAACGCCTTAGCCGCCTGGCAGATGGTTCCCGCCGTGTCTACCATGTCATCGACGATGAGGCAGGTGCGCCCCTCGACCTCACCCACCACCTCATTCACCTGCACCTGATTAGCCTTGCGCGGGTCGTGGCGCTTGTGGATGATAGCCAACGGCACCTTGAGGCGATCCGACCATTCGTC